>JAYVMG010000382.1:0-43458 GCA_043759095.1 Acidobacteriota bacterium
AAGGGCGCCGAGTGGTACGCGTCGCTTGGCCCCGAGAAGAACGGCGGGCCGAAGTTGTACTGCGTGAGCGGCCACGTGAAGCGGCCTGGCGTGTACGAAGCGTCGATGAGTGTGACGCTGCGCGAGCTGATCGAAGGCTACGCCGGCGGCGTGCGGGAGGGCCGAACGCTGAAGGCCGTGATCCCCGGCGGCTCGTCGGTGCCGATCCTGCTGCCCGATCAGCTCGACACGGTGGCGAGCTTCGACGCCATTCAGAAAGCCGGCTCGCTCCTCGGGTCCGCGGCCATCGTCGTCCTCGACGACACGACGTGCATGGTGTGGCTCGCCGAAAACCTGCTGCACTTCTATCGCCACGAATCGTGCGGCAAGTGCACGCCGTGCCGAGAGGGCACCGACTGGCTGCACAAGATCCTGCATCGGATCGAGCGCGGCGAAGGGCAGATGCGCGATCTCGATCTGCTGGCCAGCATCTCGGGCAACATCGGCGGCAAGACACTGTGCGCGTTTGGTGACGCCGCCGTCACGCCGGTGCTGACGACGCTGAAGCATTTCCGGCAGGAGTACGAGTCGCACATCAAGGAAGGGCGCTGCACGTTGCCGGCGCCGTGGCGCGCGCAGCATCCGGTGGGGGCGCATTAGGTTGTGACCACGCTGCTCATCACGCAGATTGTGCTGACCCTCGCCGTCTTCCAGGGGCTGCTGCTGTCGGCCGCCGCGATGGTCTGGGTCGAGCGCCGTCTGGCCGCGCTGCTGCAGCAGCGGCTCGGGCCGATCCGCGTCGGCTGGCAGGGGCTGCTCCAGCCGTTTGCCGACGTCATCAAGTTGATGTTCAAGGAGGAGCTCCGGCCGCGCGCGGCCGATCCCATCCTGTTCGCGCTGGCGCCGATCATCTCGGCGACGGCGGCCTTCGCGGCGTTCGCCGTCGTCCCCTTTGGCGCAAGCACAACGTTCTTCGGCCTGCTCGACAAGCCATTACTGCTGCAGGTCGCCGACGTCAACGTCGCCGTGCTGGTGATCTTCGCGATCGCATCGATGGGCGTCTACGGCATCGTGCTGGCCGGGTGGAGTTCGAACAGCAAGTACTCGCTGCTCGGCGGTCTGCGGTCGTCCGCGCAGATGATCAGCTACGAGTTGTCGTACGGCTTGGCGCTGGCCAGCGTGCTGCTGATCGGCAACTCGCTGTCGCTCACCGAACTCGTGAACGGCCAGTCTGGCGTATGGTTCGGGTTCATCCCGAAATGGTTCGTGTTCCTGCAGCCGCTCGGGTTCTTCATCTTCATGACCGCCGGCATCGCCGAGACGAACCGCGCGCCGTTCGACTTTCCGGAAGCGGAGCAGGAACTCGTCGCCGGCTACCACACCGAATACAGCAGCATGAGCTTCGCGATGTTCTTCCTCGCGGAGTACATCAACATGGTGACGGTG
This sequence comes from Acidobacteriota bacterium, assembly GCA_043759095.1. Taxonomy (GTDB): domain Bacteria; phylum Acidobacteriota; class Vicinamibacteria; order Vicinamibacterales; family CAVVIG01; genus CAVQFC01. The sequence goes on from JAYVMG010000382.1 coordinate 1,426, forward strand.
TCGGCCGTGGCCACCGACCTGTATCTCGGCGGCTGGCATGGGCCGTTCCTGCCGGAGTCGCTCGGCTGGATCTGGTTCCTGATCAAGGTCGGCGCGATCCTGTTCTTCTACGTCTGGATGCGGTGGACGTTGCCGCGCTATCGCTACGATCAGCTGATGGCGTTCGGCTGGAAAGTGCTGTTGCCGCTCTCGATGATCAACCTGCTCGTGACGGCTGCGGGAGTGCTGTATTTTGGGCTCTGAAGCACTCGCGTTCTACGTCTTCGGCGCTGTCGCGATTGCCGCGTCGTTGCTCGTGATCGCGCAGCGGAACCCGATCTACAGCGTGCTGCTGCTGATCGCGTCGTTCGGCGCGTTGTCGGGTCTCTACATCCTGCTCGACGCGCCCTTCGTGGCGGTGATCCAGATCATCGTCTATGCGGGCGCGATCATGGTGCTGTTCCTCTTCGTCGTCATGCTGCTGAACGCGCCGCATGAAGAGACGGAGTACGACGAAAGCATGCATCCGCTGCTCCGGCCTGGTCCGATGCGGTTCGGCGCGTTCCTCGCGCTGGTGCTCGCGGTCGAGCTGTGGTGGGCGTTGGCCAGGGGCGCCGACACAGGCGCGTTTCCAGGCGGCGCGGTGACGTCGGTCGCGGTGATCGGCCGATCGCTGTTCACCGACTACGCATTTGCGTTCGAAGTGACGTCGATCCTGATTCTGGTGGCGATGGTCGGCGCGGTGGTGCTCGCGCGCCGCGACGATCCCCGCGAGCGGCGAAAGCAGGGAGGGCGCTGATGGTCACGCTGAATCACTACCTGATCCTCTCCGCCATCCTGTTTGCGATCGGCACGGCGGGCGTCTTCGTCCGGCGCAATCTGATTACTATCCTGCTGTCGATCGAGATCATGCTGAACGCGGTGAACCTCACGTTCGTCGCATTCGGCCGCGCGCTGGGATCGGCTGACGGTCAGATCATCGTGTTCTTCGTCATGACCGTGGCTGCTGCGGAAGCCGCCGTCGGCCTGGCGATCGTGATCAGCCTGTTCCGGCACAAGGAATCGTTGAATCCCGATTCGTTCGCGAGCCTGAAATGGTGACGGGCTTGGCCACGAAGGCGCGAAAGCACGAAGACGAAACCGCTGGGGATCTATGCTTCTCCTGATTCCCCTGATTCCGTTCGTGGGCTTTCTGCTCAACGCCAGCTTCGGCAAGCGCATCAGCAAGGCCGCGTCCGGCGCCGTCGCGTGCGGCGCGATGGCGGGGGCGTTCGTCGTGGCGCTGGCGTCGGTCTGGAAACTGGTCGCGTTGCCGGTCGAGTCGCGCGCGATCGTGAACACCGTGTTCACCTGGATTGCGTCCGGCGACTTCACCGCGGCGTTCACGCTGCGGCTCGATCCGCTGTCGTCCGTGATGATCCTCGTGATCACCGGCATCGGCACGCTGATCCACATCTACTCGACCGCCTACATGCACGAGGAGAGCGACTCGGAGTACGCGCGCTACTTCTCGTACCTGAACCTGTTCGCGGCGTTCATGCTGGTGCTGGTCCTCGGAGCGAACTTCCTGGTGATGTTCGTCGGCTGGGAGGGCGTCGGCCTCTGCTCGTATCTGCTGATCGGCTTCTGGTATGTGAAGAAGTCGGCCTCCGACGCCGGCAAGAAAGCTTTCATCGTCAACCGCATCGGCGATTTCGGCTTCGTGCTGGGCGTGCTGCTGATCTTCGTCCGCTTCGGCACGATCGATTTCCAGGAGGTCGCGCGCAGCGCGGCGATGATGCGGCCGGAGACCATCTTCGGCGCCGTGTCGTGGATCACGCTGCTGCTGTTTGTCGGCGCCACCGGCAAGTCGGCGCAGATTCCGCTCTACACCTGGCTGCCGGACGCGATGGAGGGCCCGACGCCGGTCTCCGCGCTCATCCATGCGGCGACGATGGTGACGGCGGGCGTGTACATGATTGGCCGGAATGCGGTGCTGTTCAGCCACGCGCCGCATACGCTGGCGATCGTCGCGGTGGTTGGCGCGGCAACGGCGCTCCTGGCCGGCACGATCGGCCTGGTGCAGAACGACATCAAGCGCGTGCTCGCGTACTCGACGGTGTCGCAGCTCGGCTACATGTTCCTGGCGATGGGGGTCGGCGCCTACGCGGCGGGTATCTTCCACCTCTACACGCATGCGTTCTTCAAGGCGCTGCTGTTCCTCGGATCGGGCGCGGTGATTCACGCGCTGCACGGCGAACAGGATCTGCGGAAAATGGGCGGTCTGAAAAAGGATCTGCCGATTACCTACTGGACGTTTCTGATCGGCGCCCTGGCGATCGCTGGCGTCCCCGGTCTCGCTGGTTTTTTCAGCAAGGACGAGATCCTGTATCGAACCTACACGAGCGGTCACACGCTGCTGTGGGTCGTCGGTCTACTGACGGCGCTGCTGACGGCGGCGTACATGTTCCGCCTCGTGTTTCTCGCATTCCACGGGCCTTCGCGTTCCACGCCTTCGCCTGCGGCTTCGGCGGTGCAAGCGCATGACCCGCACGCGGCTGACCCGCGCGACACCCACGCGACCCACCAGACCGACCCGACTCATTTGCACGACGCGCCGCCGGCGATGGCGGTTGCGCTGATCGCGCTGGCGATCGGATCGGTCGTCGCCGGCTACGCCGGGCTGCCGTCGATTCTCGGCGGCGGCGACTGGTTCGCGCGCTACCTCGAGCCGAGCTTCGGCGTGGCGCCGATCGAGGAAGTGGCGGAGCACGGACTCGAGGGCGCGCTGATGCTGGTGTCGATTGCCGTCGCCTTTGCCGGCATTGGCATCGCCGCGTACTTCTTCCTGAAGAACCGCCGCGCGTCGGATGCGATGGCCGAGCGCTTCTCCGGCCTGCAGACGCTGCTGCTGAACAAGTACTACGTGGACGAAATCTACGACGCGACCATCGTCCAGCCGATTCGCATCGTGTCCGAGGACGCGTTGTGGAAGGTCGTTGATGTGCAGGTGATCGACGGCGCGGTCAACGGCGTCGGCGGCGTCGTCGCGGGCGCCAGCGACCGGCTGCGGCGCCTGCAGAGCGGATCGGTCCGCACGTATGCGGCGTCCGTGTTCGTCGGAGTCGTCGTGATACTGGGTTACTACCTGTGGAGATAGCTCTTCACTACGGACCGGACGTTGCTCTCCACCACGGAGGACACTGTGGACACAGGGGTTCAGACCGTTTTGTACAAGATCGGTCCTCTGTGTCCACCGCGTCCTCTGCGGTGGAGAGTTCGGTGGTGAATAGGTCTTGATGTCGTTCCCGATTCTCACGTCCCTCGTCGCGCTACCGGTGGCTGGAGCCATCCTGTTGCTGTTCGTCAACGGTGACGAGGAGAAGAGTGCGCCGCTGGCGCGCAAGATCGCGCTGGTCGTGTCGCTGCTGGTGTTTGCCGAGACGCTGCTGCTCTGGAGCCAGTTCAATGTCGCATCCGGCGAATTCCAGTTCGTTGAACGTCACGCGTGGATTCCGGCGTTCGGGATCGAATATGTTGTCGGCGTCGACGGCATCAGCCTGCTGCTGCTCGTGCTGACCGGGTTCCTCACGCCGCTGGCGCTGCTCGGTTCGTGGGAATCGGTGCATACGAAGACGAAAGCCTTCTGCGTCGTCGTCCTGCTGCTCGAGAGCGCGATGATGGGTGTGTTCATCTCGCTGGACCTGTTCCTGTTCTACATCTTCTGGGACGCGATGCTGGTGCCGATGTATTTCCTCGTCGGCATCTGGGGCTACGAGCGCCGCATCTACGCCGCAATCAAGTTCATGCTCTACACGATGGCCGGCAGCGTGTTGATGCTGCTCGCGATCCTTGGCCTGGCCTACGTGCACTACACCGCGCACGGGGTGTACAGCTTCGACCTCCTGAAGCTGTATCAGCTGGAACTGACCCCGCATCAGCAGCTGTGGTCGTTCCTGGCGTTCGCGTTGGCGTTCGCGATCAAGGTGCCGCTGTTCCCGTTCCACACATGGCTGCCGGACGCGCACGTCGAAGCGCCGACCGCCGGGTCGGTGATTCTGGCCGGCGTGATGCTGAAGATGGGCACCTATGGCCTCGTGCGATTCGCGTTCCCACTGTTCCCCCAGGCCGCGATGTTCTTCGCGCCAGCGCTGGCGATTCTGGCCGTGATCGGCATCATCTACGGCGCGCTGGTCGCGATGGTGCAGCCGGACATGAAGAAACTGGTGGCGTACTCGAGCGTCAGCCACCTCGGGTTCGTCGTGCTCGGGATTGCCGCGATGAACACGCAGGGCGTCTCCGGCGCCGTGTATCAGATGTTGAGCCACGGCATCAGCACCGGCGGCCTCTTCCTGATCGTCGGCATGCTGTCTGACCGCCGGCACACACGGCTGATTTCGGAGTTCGGCGGGTTGAAGAAGGGGATGCCGCATCTCGTGGCGGCGTTCCTCATCGTCACGCTGGCGTCGATCGGCCTGCCTGGGCTGAATGGATTCGTTGGTGAATTCCTGATTCTGCTCGGCGCCTTCCGCTGGGATCCGTGGCTCGCGGCGTTCGCGGCGACCGGCGTCATCCTGTCGGCGACCTACATGCTCTGGATGTTTCAGCGCGTGAACTACGGCCCCGTGACGAATGAGAAGAACGCGCACTTGCCCGATCTCACGCCGCGCGAGTGGGCGGTCATCGTGCCGATCATCGCGGTCTCGATTCTGATGGGCGTGCTGCCAAACCTGTTCCTGCGGCCGATCGAACCGGCGGTGGAACGGATGCTGACGCACTTCCACCAGGGCGCGCCCACGCGCATCCAGGCGGGCGTCAGTCCCCAGGCTCCAGCCTCCAGTCTCCGCAACGTGGGGTCAGCACGATGACACCCTCCATGAACGCGATCGTTCCGATGGCGTGCGTTGCCGCCGCGGGCATTGCCGCGATGGTGGCTGAGGCGTTTCGCGAACCTGGCGAACGGATGCCGATCGCCGGCCTCGGAGTCGTTGGCCTGCTGGGCGCGGCGTTTGCGACCGTGTTGCTCTGGAACCACAACGCATCGAGCTTCGGCGTCGTCTCGGCCGACAACTTCGGGTTGTTCGTCACCGGCACGCTGATCATCGTCGGCCTGCTGTCGCTGGGGATTTCCGGTCCCACGGTCGAGCGCGAGAAACTGCCGGCGGGTGAATACTACGCGCTGATGCTGTTTGCCACGGCAGGCATGATGCTGATGGCCACCGCGACGGACCTGCTGGTCATCTTCCTTGCGCTCGAGGTGATGTCGCTCGCGGTCTACGTGCTGACGGGGATTCGTCGTGATTCGCCGGCGTCCTCAGAGGCCGCGTTCAAGTATTTCCTGCTCGGCGCGTTCGCCAGCGCGTTCTTCCTCTACGGCATCGCGTTTACGTATGGCCTTGCCGGCACCACACGGCTCGATCGCATCGCCAGCCTGATGGCGGGGCAGGCGGCATCGCCGACGCCGATGATGCACCTCGCGCTCGGTCTGCTGATCGTCGGCTTCGGGTTCAAGGTGGCGGCGGTGCCGTTCCACATGTGGACACCGGATGCCTACGAGGGCGCGCCGCCGGCGGTCACCGCGTTCATGTCGACGGGCGTGAAGGCGGCCGCATTCGCGGCGTTCGTGCGCGTGTTCCTCTCGGCGTTCGAACCGCTGCGCGGCAACTGGAGCGAGGTCATCTGGATTCTCGCCGCGGCGACGATGATCCTGGGCACCGTCGCCGGCGTGGTGCAGTCGAACGTGAAACGCATGCTCGCCTACTCGAGCATCGGTCACGGCGGATACCTGCTCGTCGCGCTGGTGTCGGGCAACGACTTCGGCAAGGGTGCGGTGCTGTTCTACCTGCTGACGTATGCGATCACGAACATCGGCGCGTTCGGCGTCATCGCGCTACTCGAGACCACGGATCGCAAGAACGATCAGGTGAGCGACTACGCCGGGCTGTGGAGCGAACGCCCGGGGCTGGCGGCCCTGATGACGATCTTCCTGCTCTCCCTGGGCGGCTTCCCGCCGATGGCCGGCTTCATCGCCAAGTGGTACGTGTTCAGCGCTGCGGTGAAGGCGGGCTACACCGGGTTGGCGATCATCGGCGTGCTGACCAGCGTGATCTCCGTCTTCTTCTACCTGCGCGTCGTCGTGATGATGTACATGACGCCGACAGACACGCCGGTCCAGTTTCCGGCGGTGCCGAAGATCGCCGGCCTCACGCTGATCGTCTCCGCGATCCTCATCGTCTACCTCGGCATCCTCCCGACGCGCGTCCTCGACTGGGCCGCGGCGTCGATCTCCTCGATTTTCTAGCGCCAGATCGAGAACGGGCCTTCGTGCCAGACCGCGTGCAGGCCGCTTGGTGGCCGCCATTCCGGAGCAGGGTCGAGGCCGATCCACACACAGGCGTTCGCGCCCGATGGTCGAGTGGTACCGCGCTCGGCGCCTTCGTGCATGAACGTCAGCCCGGCCGCTCGGCCCAACGCCCACAGCGGGTACTCCCACGAATCGTAGTCGGCAAACAGGCCGACCCTCGCGCAGCCGGTTCCGTTGATCTGACGAATCATCGCCGCGTATGGGCGATACAGGTCGGGCCGGCTCGCGAAGTACTGCTCGTCGCGCGAGGCCGTCAGCACGCTGCGGCGCGCCTGCGTCGCCCACGGAATCAGCGGGCGAGTCGTGTTCGCGAGCAGACTCGGCAGCGCACTCACGATAAGCACGGCAACAGCGACAGGCAACCACAGCCCGCGAAGACGGCCCAACAGCAACGCGACGCATGGTGCGCCGAGCACGAACAGCGGCAGGTGGAGGCGGCCGTTGAAGGGCTGCCAGCGGACGGTCATCCCGACGAGCAGGATGCCTGCAGCGAGCGTCAGGATCATCGCGCGCTGTTCACGCCGAACACGGCGCCATGTGCCGACCGCGATCGCAAAGCCGACAATGCCCAGGAGAAACTGCAGCGGGTTGCCTGCCTGACCCTCGTCGTTGGACCAGGGCACAACGCGGAAGCCGCCGAAGTACGGATACAGCTGTTTCAGATCCAGTCCGACGGCAGCGTGCATCGCCGCGGCGGCCAGGTCCATCCGGTTGTTCACGCCAGCCCACGGCGTGCCGAGATGAATCGTCGCGTTGGCCGCCAGGTTGGAGACAATCACTGAAGGTGCGAGCGAGGTGGGACGCAGGATGCCCTGAACGTCGGTCGGTCCCAGCGGGTTGTTGAACGCATCAAGATTTCTGGCGTACTGGCCCGCGTTCAACACCAGGATCGTCAGCCCCACGAGCGCCGCCTGCCGCACGCCCGTCCGCATGCCGGACGATCGCAGTGCGACGAGAAACAGCAGTAGCCACGGAATGCCGATGGGGAGCGCTGTGCCCTTCGTGCCGATCGCGAGGCCGGAGGCCGCGCCGAATAACACGGCATCGACGATTCGTCCTTTCGGGGCGATGTACTCGGCGAGCGCGATGTACGCGGCGATGGACAGCCACAACGCCGCGAGCAGATCGTTTTGCGCCGACGAAGACTCCAGCACCACGATCGGCGTCGTCATCACGACGGCCGCGGCGACCAGTTGCAACGAGCGCGACGCTCCCAGCAGCCTCGCGATCTCCATCGCGGCGACCGCCACGCCGAGGTACGCGATCCATTGCGGCACGTTGGCGAGGTAGTCCAGACCGCCGAGCATGGCGTAGCCGACAAGGATGATGTACTCGGCAAACGGCGGCTGCCAGAGTTGACGATCGATGGGTGTGGGGTAGAACGCGACCGTGCCGTGGTCGTACCACTGGGCCACGCGCGCCATGTGATACGTCATCGCATCCCAGTGATTCGGTGGCGCGGCCAGCGCGACGATCAGCGTGCAGGCGCCGGCCAGCGCGAGTCCAATGATGATGACGCGGTCCAATCGTTGGAGCGGCGTGCGCGTGGCGGTTGCGACTGGACGCTGGCGCGCGAGCACGACAAAGACGGCGGCCGCCAGCAGACCAAGAGCCGTGAGGCTGACACGGCTTAACGTCTCGAACGCCGACATCCCCTCGACGCCGGCGACGACGACCGCAGTCGAGACGACGAGCGCGATGAGGAACGACCGGCGCCAAGCCATCGCCTATTTCTTCGGGAAGGAGCAGGTGTCATCGCGGTCGCAGTGAATCGCGGTGTCCATGCCGCGCGCGAATCCGCGCAGGTCCTTCAAACGCGGAACTTCTCTCCAGGCGCAAGCTGCAGGGCCTCCCGGATGGCCTGCGGGATCACGACATGGAACTTGGGTGAGAGGGTAACGGCATCCATATCGGTACAAAGATCGGCCGACGCTCAATCGAGCGAGAAGACGAACAACGCGTGACCGCCGGCGACCGCGACGTACTGCTTGTCGCCCGCGAGAAATGACATCGGGCCAGACCGGATTGCGCCGCCGGTCTGGAACTGCCACAGCGGCTTGCCGCTCTTTGCGTCGAGCGCGTAGAAGTTGCCTTCGTTCGATCCGCTGAACACCAGTCCGCCGGCGGTGGCCATCACGCCGGCCCAGGTTGGCGTCGGCAGCGTGAAATCCCACGCCTGTTTGCCGGTTTTCACGTCGAGCGCGCGCACCGCGCCCCACGATTCCTCGTCCAGCCGTTTCTCGCTCCCTCCGGTGTAGTACGTCCCAGGCTTGTACTCGACGCCGGTCTTGTAATACACCGATCCCATTTCGCGCACCGGCACGTACAGCATGTCCGTGATCGGGCTGTACGACGGGCTGGCCCAGTTCGTCGATCCTTGCAAGCTCGGATAGACCAGTGTTCCTTTTTCTGACGGCTCCATTCCCGGGATCTCGATCGGCCGGCCCTTTTCGTCCAAGCCCTTCGCCCATGTCTGTTTCGCGTACTGCGTGCCCAACACGTATTCGCCCGTCTTGCGATCGAGCGCGTAATAGAAACCATTGCGATTGGCAGTGACGACAAGCCGTCGGGCGCGTCCGCCGATCTGCGTATCCACGAGCACGGGGATCTGATTCGCGTCCCAGTCGTGCATGTCGTGCGGCGTGAACTGGAAATGCCAGCGCGGCTTGCCGCTGTCGATGTCGATCGCGACCAGCGACGAGGTGTAGAGGTTGTCGCCTTTGCGCGAATCGCCGTTCCAGTCGGGACCCGGATTGCCGGTGCCCCAGTAGAGCAGCTTCAACTCCGGATCGTATGAGCCGGTGAGCCACGTCGCGCCGCCGCCATGCACCCAGCTGTCGCCAGGCCATCCGTCGCTGCCTGGCTCGCCAGGGGAGGGGATGGTGTAGAAGCGCCACGCCGGCTTGCCGGTCTTGGCGTCGTAGGCGTCGAGGAATCCGCGGATGCCGGCCTCGCCGCCGCTGATGCCGACGATCACCTTGTCGCCGACGACGAGCGGCGCGGCGGTGATCGAATGGCCGGTCGGGTTCTCGCCGACGTGCACGGACCATCGCTCGATGCCGGCTTTCGCGTCGAGCGCGAACAGGTAACCGTCGAGCGTGCCGACGTACACCATGTTGTCGAGGATCGCGACGCCGCGGTTCACGCGCGGGAAGCCGAGGTTCAACACGCTCGGCGCGATCGGTCGTGTCCACTCCCAGATCGATTTTCCGCTCTTCAGATCCAGCGCCGCCACCATCGTCGGTCCAGAGGTGACGTACATGATTCCGTTGGCGACGACCGGGGTTGATTCAACCGAGCCGGCGCCCGGCGGCTGATACACCCAGGCCGGCCGCAACTTCGAGACGTTATCGGTCGTGATCTGTTTCAGCGGCGAGAAGCGATGCGAGCTGTAGGTGCCCGAGTACATCAGCCACTGACCCTCCTGGGCCAGCAGCGGCGCGAGGCTCACCGCGAGGAGGAATAGAGTGGCGCAAGCCTTCAGGCTTGCAGGCGCGGACGCACGACTGAAGTCGTGCGCCACTTCTGAGTCGTGCGCCACTTCTGTATTCGTCATTTCGCACCTCGCAAGGTCGCCAGATAGGCGACGAGATCGTCGAGCTGCGCTGGGACGAGCCGCGACTCGTACGACGGCATCAGCGTCGCCTCGAGTTCGCGGTCCACCCGCGCGAGATCAGCTTTCTGCAGCGCATGCACGTTGCCGCCGGCATCGCGAATGAGGATCGAGAACACATCTTCGTTGACGCGGATGCCGCGGACTTCAGGTCCGGTGTTCGGTACGGCGCGCACCACCAGGTAACCCGGTGGATGCGAGGCAGCCGGTTTCACCACCGACTCTCGCAGATACACCGAACCGCGTCGCGAGCCAATCGTGGTCAACTCGGGTCCAAGAATTCCGCCGCGTCCGTCCACGACATGGCAGGAGCCGCAGCCGCTGGATTGGTAGACGGCCGCACCTCGCTCGGCGTTGCCCGGGCCAGGACGCGACGCGGCGCGCGAGAGCGACAGCACGTAGGTTGCGGCCTGCCGGGTGCTGCGCTCGGTGAGCCCGAGCCGGAACGACGGCATGTCGGTGCCGGTGATGCCGTTCACGACGATGTCGACGATCGAGTTGAGGCTCGTGGCGTGACGCAGCCGCCCATGGAGATTCGGACCGGTGCCGCCATCGCCGCCGTTGCCGTGGCACCACGCGCATTGCGCATCGAAGATCCGCCGGCCTGCGGTCATATCGGAGACGGGCGCAGGTGCGCCAGACTTGGTTTGTGCCGCGGCGAGTGTCGCCGTCAGCATCGACAGTGCGGCGAGGCACGTGACGATCAGGAGCGTTCGTCTCACGAAAAACACCTCCGTCGAACGCGGGGGAAAGCGTAGGACCGCGCGGATTATAGCGCTACGCGCGGAGTAACAGCGATGCGAGCTGCGTGTCCTGTTCGGGAAGCACGGTGCGCAGATCGAGCACGACGCGGTCGTGTTCGATCCGTGCGATGACGGGCGGAGTCAGCTGACGCAGGCGCTCTTCAAGCGCGTCCGCCGAGAGATCGTCCTTCGCGATGGCGACCAGCCATGTCGGCAGCTCGACGCCGGGCGCGCTGCCGCCGCCGATTGCCGAGACGCCCGCGACGATCTCGGCGCGCCAGCCTGCGGATGTGCCGATCGCGGCCGCCAGTGTGTCCCCGCGGGGGCGGATGTCGTCCGCGGTCAGGGTCAGCATGCGCTGAACAGGGACGGTGGTTGCGGCGCGGCCGGCCGCGTATTCGATGAGCGTCGCTTCGAGTGCGGCGTAAGTCATTTTGTCGACGCGTAACGCGCGCATCAGCGGATGCGTGCGGATCCTGTCGATCAACGCTGCGCGTCCGACGATGATGCCGGCCTGGGGTCCGCCGAGGAGCTTGTCGCCGCTGAAACAGCAGACGTCGACGCCCGCCGCCACGGTCGCCTCAACTGACGGTTCCGATCTGATGCGCATCTGATGTGCATCTGATGTGCATCTGATCGCGGCCTGATCGAGATAGCCGCTTCCGAGATCTTCGGCGATGGGGACGTTGAGTGTTTTGCCAAGCGCGACCAGTTCTGTCAGCGACGGGCGTTCGGTGAACCCCTCGATCCGGAAATTCGAGGGGTGGACGCGCAGGATCAGCCCCGTGCGTGCGTTGATCGCTGCGCCGTAATCGGATACGCGGGTCTTGTTCGTCGTGCCGACCTCGCGCAGCGTCGCGCCCGACTGCGTCATGACGTCGGGGATCCGGAACCCGCCGCCGATCTCGACCAGCTCGCCGCGCGACACGATCACCTCGCGGCCCGCCGCCAGCGCCGCCAGCACGATCATCGTCGCCGCCGCGTTGTTGTTGACGACGACTGCGGCCTCCGCGCCGGTCAGGCGACAGAGGAGCGCTTCGGCGTGCACGTCGCGTCGCCCGCGCGACCCATGGCCGAGGTCGTACTCGAGAGATGAATAGCCGCGCCCCACCTCGATGACGCGCGCGATGGCCGACGGGGCGAGCGGCGCCCGGCCCAGGTTCGTGTGGAGGATGACGCCGGTCGCGTTGATCACCGCCTGGAGCGACGGTCTGAAGGCGCCTCCGAGATGAGACGCCACCGCCTCCTCCATCCGCGCGACAACCGCCGCGTCGGTCGTCCAGCCCGTGTCGCCCTCGGCGATGGCGGCGCGAGCACCGGCCGCGGCGGCACGAAGGGCGTTCAGGGTGGCTTCCGCGCCGTACTGCGCCTGGAGCGCGCGCATCGCCGGCCGCTGACGCAGTTGCTCGATCGATGGAATGACGGTGAAATCAGACATGGCAGCGTGCAAATTGCAGAGTGCAGCGTGCGGCAATCAGAATCTGCAATGCTATGCTAGCACTTCACTTCCATGACCTCGGATCCAGCAAAATACCGGCCGCTCGAGCGCTTCTGGCCGTATGCCGGGCTGTCGGAGCAGCCGAGCACCGCTGAGCTCGCCGCGCTCGATCCGGATCTGTACGAAGCGCTGTTCGGCGCGCAGAAGCGCCCGTTCTCGATCACCGTGGTGTTTCCGGCTCTCGACGTCCCGGCGTTTCCCGCGGCGCTTGAGATGGCGCGCGCGTCGGCGGAATTCCGCGAGACCGGCGCCGGCGAGAGCCTGCGCTATCGCGCCCGCTTCGGGTCCAGCGAGGCGTCCACGCTGCGCGATCTCTTTCAGATCGTCGGTCATTCGGACGCCACCGAGGTCCTCATCGACGACCGCCCTGTGCCATACGCCCGCGAGTTGTGGCTGCCCCTCGTCTGGTTTCTCATTCCCCGGTAACGTGCGGTGCCTCCGTCCAGCATCGAACGTGATCTGCAGCGGCTCGAAGCCGACCTGAAACAACTCGAAGCGGAATACAACATGTTCTTCGCCGGACGGCTGCCCAAACCGCCGTGGGAGACCCGCGCCCGCGTGGAAGCCACGGTCAAGCAATTCGATCGCGGGCACATGCCGAACACCGGCGATCGATTTCGTTTCACGACGCTGCAGTCGCGTTTTGCGGCGTTCATCGATCTGTGGGATCGCGGCCTGCGTGCGCGCGAGGAGGGCCGGCCGGGTCCGTTCACGCAGCAGCGCGGACCGGGAGTGCCGGACAAGAAAGTGCCGGAAGATCGCATCCTCCATGTCTCGTCGTTCGTCGATCCGGTGCGCGAAATCGACAAGCTCACCGACCTGTACGAGTCACTGGCCGAGGCGCGGCGCGAGGTGGGTGAGGAAGCGCCGCCGTTTCACAAGTTCGCGGAACTCGTGAAGAATCAGGTGAAGAAACTGCGGCTGACCGGATCGCCGGAGGTGGCGTTTCGTGTGGCCGTGAAGAACGGGAAGGTCAACTTTACGGCGCGCGGTTTGAAGGGGACGGGGAGCGAGTAAAAAAGGGCTGAGGGCTTAGGGCGGAGGGCGTCGATCGCCCTGAACCCTGGCCTCAGCCCTGACAGAGGTCAGATCTTGGTGACGTTGCCGGCCTGCGGGCCCTTGGGGCCGTCGACGATTTCGAACTCGACCGCCTGGCCTTCCTCGAGCGAGCGGAAGCCGTCGCCCTGAATGGCCGAGTAATGCACGAAGACGTCGCTGCCTCCGTCGCGCTCAATGAACCCGTAGCCCTTGGCGTTGTTGAACCACTTGACCTTGCCTGTGATGCGCATCGTTCTATTTCCTGCTTGCTGTGACGCGAGACCGCGTCTTTGAACAAAAAAAAAGGCCGCGTTGTGCGGCCTTTCCCTTACGGCGCCAGGCCCGCCCGGCGTCGAGAGCGATAATACTGGACTTTCCACATTATGCCAAGAGCCCTACTCAGTGTTTCAGACAAGACCGGGATTGTTGATCTTGGTCGCGGCCTCGCGGCCCGAGGTTACGAACTTGTCTCCACCGGCGGCACGGCGCGCGCGCTCGCCGATGCGGGGCTGCCGGTCACCGGCGTATCCGAGATCACCGGCTTTCCCGAGATGATGGACGGCCGGGTCAAAACGCTTCACCCGAAGATTCACGGCGGCATTCTGGCGCGCCGCGATCATCCGGACGACCTGACCGCCGCCGGCGCGCACGGTATCGGCCTGATCGATCTCGTCGTCGTCAACCTCTATCCGTTTGCCGAGACGGCGAAGAAGACCGGCGTCAGCTTCGACGATCTCGTCGAACAGATCGACATTGGCGGGCCGAGCATGGTGCGCGCGGCGGCCAAGAATTTCCGTGACGTGCTGATCGTGGTCGATCCGTCGGACTACGCGCCGCTGCTGGCCGCGATCGATGCCACGCCGAGCGTGGCGTTCCGGTTCGACCTGATGCGGAAGGCGCTGAAGCACACGGCCGACTACGACACGGCCATCACCGCGACGCTGGCGACCGTGCGGGTGGCGGGTGATCGCTTTGAGAGAGAAGACCGCACGACTGAAGTCGTGCGCCACGAAGTCGTGCGCCACGTGGATCTCTCGCTCGAGAAGATCCGCGACCTGCGCTATGGCGAGAACCCGCATCAAAAGGCTGCCTGGTATGTGGCGCAGAGTGTGAGCCCCGCAGGTCTCGGCGACGCGACGATTCACCAGGGCAAGGAACTCTCGTACACGAACCTGCTCGACCTGGACGCGGCTGCGCGGATCGTGCTCGAGTTCGACGAACCGGCGGCGGTCGTCATCAAGCACACCAACCCGTGCGGCGCGGCCACTGGCGACGTGATCGCGGACGCCTATCTGCGCGCCCGGGAGGCCGACAGCCTTGCCGCATTCGGGGGTATCGTCGCGCTGAACCGGCCGATCGATGTCGCCACCGCCGACGCGATCGTGTCCACGTTCATCGAAGCCGTTATCGCGCCGTCGGTCGAGGCGGCCGCGGTGGAGGTGCTCGCCCGCAAGAAAAACATGCGCGTGGTGACGGCGGACTTCGCGCCGTTCAAGAGCGGCGGCGTCGAGTTCCGATCGATTCTGGGCGCGATGCTCACGCAGGAGCGCGACGTGGTCGCCGAAGCGCAGCAGCCCTGGACGCCGGCGTCGGAGGGCCTCACGGTTGTCACAAAACGTCCGCCGACTGCGGACGAGTGGGAGGCGCTGCGATTTGCGTGGCGCGTGTGCGCCCATGTGAAGTCGAATACGGTCATCTTCACGGACGCGCGCCGCACGCTCGCGATCGGCGCCGGTCAGATGAGCCGCGTCGACTCCGTGAACGTCGCCGTGATGAAAGCGCACGGCGCGGGCCGGCCGCTCACAGGATCGGTCGTCGCCTCAGACGCGTTCTTCCCGTTCCGCGACGGGCTCGATGCCGTGGCGAAAGCCGGGGCGACCGCCGTCGTGCAGCCCGGCGGGTCAGTACGCGACGCGGAGGTGATTGCCGCCGCAGACGAGCAGGGGCTCGCGATGGTGTTCACTGGCAAGCGGCATTTCAGGCATTAGTAGCGGACAGCCTTCAAGGCCGTCCCCTTCGAGCGAAAACCAGGACGGAAACGGTATGACCAATAAAGATGCGTGGTGGTGGACGCTGCTCGGCGTGATCGTGGCTGGGATTTTCGCGCACGCGTATTTGCCGCGCTACGAGTGGCGAACCGTCGAGCAGCCCGGGTCAATCAACATCATGGTCTACGACAAGTGGACCGGCCGCATTCAGCGCGCGGTCTATGACGACAAAGGCGGGCTGAACCTGATGGGCGTATATAGCCCGTTTTGAGAAGTCTCAACTCTCAGGTCTCAACTCTAAGGTCTCAACTCTCAGGACTGAGACTTGAGAGTTCAGACCTGAGACTTGAAGCTCGCGGCCAGTTCTTCCGCCGTGAGCGTAGCCGGGCCGAATTTTCCGACGACGATGCCTGCGGCGTGGTTGGCGAGTGTCGCGGCTTCGGCCATGGTGGCGCCGGCCGCGAGCGCCAGCGCCAGCGTGGCGACGACGGTGTCGCCGGCGCCGGTCACGTCCGACACCTCCCGTGCGATCGCCGGGATCGACCCTTCCGCGCTCTTCTCCGACAACCACATGCCGTGCTCGCCCCGCGTGATCAACACCGCCTCACACTGTGCGCGCGTCCGAAAATCCCGCGCGGCCTGGCGCGCGTCTTCGTCGGATTGCACGCGGAGGTGCGTGGCGATTTCGGCCTCGTGATGGTTCGGCGTGACCAGCGTGGCGCCGGCGTAGAACGCGAGATGCGGGATCTTCGGGTCGACGATGAGCGGGACACGCTCGATACGCTCGGCTGAAGCCTTCGCTCTACGGTCGTTTGCGCCACAAAGTAGTGCTTCGATGACTGCGCGCGTGATCGCACCCTTCAGATAATCCGAAACCAGCAGCGCCTTCGCTTCTCCGGCCAGGCGCGTAACCTGGGCGACGATCGCTTGCTCGACGTCGCCGCTGGCGTCCGCGTCGCGCTCGTAGTCGATCCGTGCCACCTGCTGATTGCGCTCTGTGACGACGCGCACTTTTTCCGTCGTCGGGCGCGCGCGATCCTCCACGAGTCCGTTCGCGTTGACGCCCGCCGCCGCCAGTTGCTCGCGCAACTGCACGGCCGACGCGTCCGCGCCGACGATGCCCACGAGTGCCGCCCGCCCGCCCAGCGCGGCGATGTTGTGCGCGACGTTCGCCGCGCCGCCGAGGCGCACGTGCTCCGACTCGAAACGGACGATCGGGACGGGCGCCTCCGGCGAAATCCGCGTCACCCGTCCGACGATGAAGCGATCGAGCATCACGTCGCCGACGACGAGGACGGGCAGACCGGCGAAGCGCGCGACGAGATCGCGGGCGCGGGCCGCGTCGATGGGCGACAGCGTCATGCGGAAGGGGGACGGTCTGCCGCGGCGGGCAGCGTGACGATGGTCAGAAACAACATCAGCACTTCGGAGTCGCCGAAGTTGTATTCGAACAGGCCTGCCGTGAGCAGCGCAACAACCGTGGCCACCGCGCTGGCCGCCAGCGCCCGCTGTGCTCCGTTGAACCGTGTCCACAGATCCCTCAGCAGCGCGACGACAAACCAGAGCCAGAGCGCCAGCGCCGGGAGTCCGCGCTCCGCCGCGATCTGCAGGAAATCGTTATGGAGGTGCGGGTTGATGTGCGTCACGCCATCGGGTCCGACGAGCGAGTCCGATCCCCGGAAATCGACGTACAGCCGCTGCACCATGTTCGGCCCGACGCCCGTCAGTGGGTGCGCGGCAATCATCCGCTCGCCGATGTGCAGCATCGTCACGCGGTCGCGAACCGTCGGATCGTTCATGTTGAACATCGAGGCGTAGCGTTTCGAAATCTGGCCCGGCGCGACCATGATGAACACCGCCGCGAGAATCGGCACGATCGCAAACAGCCTGAAGTCCTTCATCGCGAACAGCATCGCGATGGCGGCGCAGGCGCCCACCGCGGCGCCGCGCGTGAACGTGACGGCGACGGCGACGCCGAGCGCGGGCAGGACGAGCAGCGCCCAGGTGCGATCGCTCCGGCCGAAGAGGACGCGCGCGGCCGCCACGCCGATGACGATCATCAGCAGGCCCGAGTACGTCATCCAGTGGCCGAGCGTCCCTTGCGGCCGTTGTCCCAGATTGTCGTAGTGCAGGATGCCGTACTGCACGATGCCGAAGACCGCGCTGACCGCGGCGCAGGTGAGCACGACCGTCAGCAGCGTGTGCCCGCGCGGAGCGTTGATGAAACGGTAAACCAGCGGCACCAGCAGGAACAGGACGAGTTGTTTGCCCGGGCCGGCGAGGCTGGCGCGCGGGTCGGGCGACAGCGCGGCCGAGACGAGAGTCGCGGCGCCGTAGGCGAGCAAGGGCCAGAAGAAACTCGGCGCGTCGAAATGCTCGCGGCGGACGACCAGCAGGATGATCCAGCAGAGGAGCGCGATCGCCAGCAGGATCTGAGCGGCGGCGATCGAGAACTGGACGGCGCCCGCCATGGCGAACAGCGCCAGCACGCCGGCCTGTTCGAGCCCGAGACGTTCAACCGGGTGCGGCGCGTCGAGGGCGATGGCGTCGGACACGTTTCTCATCTTAACCGAACGGTAGGGAAGGGCCTTGAGGCCGTTCCCTGCGATCGTTGCGGGTGAGGGCGCGCTCGGCGGCGTCGAGAACCTGCGCCGGTGTGATGGAGGTGAGGCAGCGGAAATCGCCGGGCTCGCAGACCCGCTGATCGCATGGCCGGCACGGCAGCTCGCCGGCGTCCACCGATTCGGTGACGCACGTGTCAGCGCGCCACGGCGCCGATCGGCTGGGCAGCGTCGGGCCATACAGCCCCACGATCGGCACGCGCGTCGTCGCGGCCACATGGAGCGGACCGCTGTCGCCGCCGATGTACAACGCCGCGCGATCGAGCAGGGCGCGCAGTTCAGTGAGCGAGAACTCGCCGCACGACAGGACCTGGTCGGCGTGTTCGCCCATGCGCGTGCGCGCGCCGTCGATGACGCCGGCGGCCGCGTCGCGTTCCGAGGGCCCTGACGTCACGATGATGCGGCGCTGCGGATCGCCGAGGGCCAGCGAGGCAACGAGATCGACGAAGTGCGCCGCCGGCCATCGCCGGAAGGGGTTGCCGGCGCTCACATGCAGCACGATGATCGCTGTGTCGCTTGACACGCCGCCCTGCACGAGGCGCTCCCGCACGGCCGCGCTGGCGTCGGGGTCAACCGGCATTTCCATCGGGAACGCGATGCGATCCGGCGGCGCAACGCCGAGTGGCGCGAGCAGGTCCCATTGGTTTTCCACCGAATGACGGGGACGCAGATGCCGCGGCCGCGCGATACGCTGCGTGTACATCCAGCCGCGGCCGGCGACATCGTAGCCGATGCGCGCGGGCGCTCCGCTCAACCACGTCAGGAGCGACGCGCGGGGACCGCCGTGGAAATCAATCGCGAGGTCGTAGTGGTCGGCGCGCAGCCGGCGCGCCAGCGCGAGGTCGCCAAGCAGGCCGCGGACACCACGCGCGCGCGGCGCCACGATCACCTGGTTCAAATGGGGGTTGTGGATGACGATTGGCGCGGCGGCGGGTTCGACGATGTAGGTGAGGTGCGCCTCAGGAAACCGTTGCCGCAGGGCATGGACGGCGGGTGTGGTGAACACGACGTCACCGATTTGTCTGAGCCGGACGAGCAGGATCCTGATGCGGCTATTCCTCGATGGTCGCTTCGTCGATCAGCATGACCGGAATGTCGTCCTTGATCGCATACACACGCTTGCACGTGCCGCACTTGAGCGCGGCGCCGTTCTTCACCAACGTCACCGGCGTCTTACAGTTCGGGCAGGCCAGAATCTCGAGCAACTCAGGGTCGACAGGCATGCCCCCGAATATATGACACCTTCCGGCTTTTGTGGAACAATTCGGGCATGAAGCTCGCAGCCCTCGTCGCAGCGTTCAGCGTGTCGATGCTTGTGGCCGATGCGCGAGCCGGCGGGCAGACTTCACCCTCGCGCAATCAACGTCCCGCACCGCTCGCGACGGCTTCGCCCGAGAAAGTTGCAGACGCCTACGCGCAGTTCCTGCTCGGGCACCGCTTCGAGGAGAACGAGGACGCAACGTCCGCGATCGCGGCGTACACGCGCGCGATGGAGCTCGATCCGATCGCCGCCGAGATCCCCGCGCAACTCGCCGGGCTGTACCTGAAACAAAGCAAGGTGCAGGAGGCGATGACGACCGCGGAGATCGCGTTGAAGATTGCGCCGGCGAACCGTGAGGCCAATCGCGTGCTCGGCATGGTCTACACCGCGTTGTCGGAGAGCGGACAGGAAGCCACGCCGCGGGCACGCAACGCCGACAAGGCCGCCGAGGACAACGTCAGGAAAGCGGTGAAGTGCTTCGAGCTCGCGCTCGACGGCGCGCTGGCCGAATCCGAGCCGAACGTGCGCGCCACGCTGGCGCGCCTGTACCTGCGCACCAGCGCATTCGAGAAAGCGATTCCGCTGCTGACCGACCTTGTGAATCAGGAAGCTGGATGGCAGGACGGTCCGCTGATGCTGGTGGAGGCGTACACCGGAGCCGGGCGCAGCGCGGATGCGATTGCATGGCTCGAGGAGCGGACGCCGGGCGACCCGCGTCTGCTGCCGGCGCTGGCCGATTTCTACGAGCGCGAGCTGCGCTGGTCGGACGCGGTGCGCGCCTATGCGTCGGCGCTCCAACGCGCGCCGCGCAGCCTGGACCTGAAAGCGCGGTATGCCTCAGCGCTGATGAACGCGGGCGGTCGCGAGAACATCGACAAGGCGCGAACCGCGCTCGTCGAGGTCACCTCGACCCGCACGACCGACGTCCGGTTGCTGTACCTGTTGTCGCAGGCGCATCGGAGGCTCGGCGACTTCCAGGAAGCCGAGTCGTCGGCCCGGCGCGTCGTCGCGCTGAACAACAACAGCCCGTGGGGTTACTACGCGCTGGCGGAATCACTCGAGGCGCGCCGGGAATATCAGTCGGTGGTGGACGAGCTTGCGCCGGTCGTTGCCGCAAATCGCGGAAAGGCGGCGGAAGGATTTGACGTCGGCATCCTTCTGCCGCACCTTGGATTTGCCTATCAGGAAACCGGTCAGCACGACAAGGCGATCGCGACGTTCGAGGATGCGCGCAAGCGGTCTCCGGACAATCCCGCGATTGCCGGCTATCTGATCGAGGCCAACATCGCCGCCAGGAAATACGGCGCCGCGGTGGATGCGGCGAAGTCCGCGCTTGGTCAGCACCCGAACGATCTGCGCCTGACGCGGCTCGAAGCGCAAGCGCTGCGCCACGACGGCAAGGCCGAACAGGGCATTGCGCTCCTCGCGGAGGCGATCACGCACCACGCGGACGATCCGCTCGCCTATATCTCGCTCGCACAGGCCTACTCCGAGGCCGAGCAGGGCGCGCAAGCCGTCAAGGTGCTGCAGGGTGCGCAGGCAAAGTTCCCGACCAACGATGGGATCGCGTTCGAGCTGGGGACGGTGTTCGACAAGCAGAAGAAATTTTCTGAAGCGGAGTCGGCGTTCCGGCAGGTGCTGACGCGCGATCCCGAGAACGCGACGGCCCTGAACTACATCGGCTACATGCTGGCCGAGCGCGGAGAACGTCTCGACGAGTCGGTCACCTACCTGACGCGTGCGCTGATCATCGAACCGGAAAATGCGTCGTTCCTCGACAGCCTTGGCTGGGCGTACTTCAAGGCAGACAAGCTCGATCTCGCGGAGGCCAATCTGCGGCGCGCCGCCGATCAGTTGAAGACGAACTCCGTGATTCAGGAGCACTACGGTCAGGTGCTGTTCAAGCTCGGACGCTTCGACGACGCGATTTCCGCCTGGTCGCGCGCGCTGGCCGGCGACGGCGACTCGATCGACAAGGTGGACGTCGACAATAAGATCCGCGCCGCGAAGCAGAAACTCAATACGAAGAAGTGAGTTCGCCACCACGGGGGACAGGGAGGACGCGGAGGTCAAATCCTTTTGGTACGGGATTCTTCCCCTGTGTCCTCCGTGTCCTCTGTGGTGGCGAGTTCTTACTCGCGTTGGCGGTCACGTCCTGCGGCGCCCCGCTGATGAAGTTGCCCGCCGGCCCCGGCGGGCCCGCTGCCGACGCCGCCGACGCGTTCGCGCAGGCGACCAGCGTCTGCCGCGGCATTCGCACGCTGACCGCGGAGGTTGCGACCAGCGGCAAAGTGGGCGGTCAGCGATTTCGCGTGCGTCTGTCCGCGGGCGTCGAAGCGCCTGCGTCGGCGCGGCTCGAGGCGGTCGCGCCGTTCGGCGCGCCCTTTTTCATCTTTGTGGCCACCAACGACGATGCCACGTTGTTCCTGCCGCGAGACGAACGCGTCCTCGAGCACGGCCGTCCCGCGGACGTACTCGATGCGGTGGCTGGTGTGCCGCTGAGCGCGGGCGATCTCCATGCGGTGCTCACGGGGTGCGCGCCGGCGGTGTCCCAGCCAGAGGGGCGCACGCTCGGCGCCGACTGGCGTCTGATCACAGACGCGGCCGGCGACGCGATCTATCTGCGCCGAGAGGGCGCCGCGCAGTCGTGGCAGTTGGCGGCCATCGTCCGCCGCGCGTGGCGCGTGGACTATCGCGATCAGTTGAATGGGCTGCCGCGCACGATGCGGATCATGAGCGCGGCGCGCGACGGCAGCGCGTCGTTCGATCTGACGCTCGCGCTCACGCAGGTCGAGACCAATATCCCGCTCGGCGCCGAGGTCTTCCGCGTGGACGTCCCGCGGGGCGCTCAATCGATCACCCTCGATGAACTCCGTCATGCGCGTCCAGGCGTTCGCGAAAATTAACCTGTCGCTGCGCGTGCTGGGCAGGCGCGCCGACGGGTATCACGAACTGCGCACGATCTTTCAGTCGATTGCGCTGCACGACACTCTGACGATTCGCTCGATCCGCGGTCCGTTCCGGTTGACCTGCGACGATCCGGCGTGTCCTGTCGACGGGACGAATCTGATTGCGCCGGCGGCGGCGCGGATGTGGCGCGCGGCCGGGCGCCGCGGCGCGCCGCGTGACGTGGCCATCGATCTGGAGAAACGGATTCCGATGCAGGCGGGGCTTGGCGGCGGCAGCAGCGATGCGGCGGCGACGCTGCGCGCGCTCGCCCGTCGGTGGCGCGTCAGTGACGCGCGCGTGCGCGAAGCCGCGAAGGCGCTCGGCGCCGACGTCCCGTACTTCCTCGAAGGCGGAACGGTGCTCGGCCTCGATCGCGGGGACCTGCTGTTCCCGTTGATCGATGGGCCGGCGGCATGGGTCGTCCTGGTCCTATCGGATTTCGGGGTCAGTACGAAGGACGCGTTCGGGTGGTTTGACAGCAGCCCTGAGCAGGCCGCGCCACTTCGGGACGACCGAGGGATCGCCCCCCGTGGTGAACTGGTCAACGATCTGGAGGCTCCGGTCGTGAAACAGCACCCGGCCGTGGGTCGTATCATTTCTGCACTCCGGCGTCACGGGGCGTCTCAGGCGGCGATGTCGGGCAGCGGGTCAGCTGTTTTCGGCCTGTTTTCGCAGCGTTCAGCCGCGACGCGAGCGGCAAACGGTGTGGCGTCGGCTTCCCGAAGGACTCTGCTCACCCGGACTCTTAACCGCCAACGCTACCGGGCGCTTGCCGCGACCTGAGCCCATCGGATAAACTTACCCTCTTGCGTCGCGTGCTTTAGGCCACTCCTGAAGTCAGCATTTTCATTCAGAGACAGGCGCGGGAACTTTTTATTGGGGCGTCGCCAAGTGGTAAGGCGCGGGTCTTTGGATCCCGTATTCGAAGGTTCGAATCCTTCCGCCCCAGCCACCTCGCGGGGGCTGTTGTAGTCCGATGGGTGATCCCTTCATGGCGACCGGGTTCGGCGAACTAAAAGTATTTTCGGGCAGCGCCCACCAGGAACTGTCGCGTGAAATCGCGGCGTTTCTCGGCGTGGGGCTAGGGCAGGCGCGTTTGCGCCGGTTTCCGGACTCGGAGGTCTCGTTCCAGATCGACGAGAACATCCGTGGGACCGACGTCTTCATCGTGCAGCCGACCAGCAATCCGGTCGACGAGCATCTGATGGAGTTGATGATCATGATCGATGCGTTCCGCCGTTCGTCGGCGTCGCGCATCACCGCAGTGCTGCCGTATTACGGGTACGCGCGCCAGGATCGCAAGGACAAGCCGCGTGTGCCGATTTCGGCCAAGCTGGTGGCCAACGTGCTCAGCGCCGCGGGCACCAACCGCGTGCTGACGATGGACCTGCACAAGGCGCAGATTCAGGGGTTCTTTGACATTCCGGTCGATCATCTGTTCGCCGCGCCGGTGATCATCGATTACCTCGCGCGTCTCGATTACCCGAAGCTGACGATGGTCTCGCCGGACGCGGGCGGCGCCGAACGCGCGCGCGCCTACGCGAAGCGGCTGGACGCGGAGCTCGCCGTCATCGACAAACGGCGCAGCGACGACGGGACGGCGGAAGTGATGAACGTGATCGGCGACGTCGAGGGGCGGACCTGCATCCTGCAGGACGACATCATCGACACGGCCGGCACGATCACCAAGGGCGCCGCGGCGCTCAAGGCGAACGGCGCGGCGCGGATCATCGCGTGCGCGGTGCATGGCGTGCTCTCGGGGCCCGCTATTGAACGGATCGAGAAGTCGCCCATCGACAAGCTGATCGTGACCAACACGATTCCGCTGTCGGCGGCGGGTGCGGCGTGCAGCAAAGTCGTCGTGTTGTCAGTGGCGCGGCTGCTCGGACAGGCGATCAAGTCGATTCACGAGGAGACGTCGGTGTCCTCGTTGTTTGTGTAGGAACGGGGCCTCAAGCCTTTTTGTGAGGAAACATGGAAGCAGTACTAGAAGCGCAGGCTCGTGACACGTTCGGAAAAAATGAAGCCCGGCGCACGCGCCGCGGCGGCCACGTCCCCGGCGTGCTGTACGGCGGCGGCGGGACGGACGCCGTGGCGATCGCGGTCAAGCCAAAGGCGCTGCTGAAAATCCTGCACTCGGAATCGGGACAGAACACCCTGATCTCGCTGAAGCTCGAAGGCGCCGGCGATAACCGCGTCCTCGTGAAGGATTACCTGCTCGATCCCGTCACGCACGAGGTCCTGCACGTCGACTTCCTGCGCATCGCGATGGACAAGCTCCTCCAGGTGACCATCCCGATCGTCGTCCACGGCGAGCCGAAGGGCGTGAAGCAGCAGGGCGGCATCCTCGAGTTCATCCGTCGCGAGGTCGTGATCGAAGTGCTGCCGGCCGACATCCCGGAGCACATCGACGTCGACGTCACGGAGTTGATGCTGCACCAGGGCATCCGCGTGCGCGATATCGCGACCAACGCGAAGTGGAAGCCGGTCAGCGATCTCGACCTCATGCTCGTCCATGTGATCATGCCGAAGGCCGAAGAAGTTGCCGCGCCGGCTGATGCGGCTGCTGCCGCCACCGCCACGCCCGCCGAGCCCGAAGTGATGAAGAAGGGCAAGAAGGACGAGGAAGACGGCGACAAAAAGGACGACAAGAAGAAAGACGACAAGAAGAAGTAACGGGCGACGTGAAGGCCATTGTCGGGCTCGGCAACCCGGGCCCGCAGTACACGGGCACGAGGCACAACGTTGGCTTCGATGTCGTCGACGAGCTGGCGCGGCGCGCGTCAGCGAGCTTCGAGTCGGCGCCCGCAGACGCGCTGATTGCGAAGTGGCGGCAGTCGGATCAGGTCGTTCTGCTGGTGAAACCGCTGACGTTCATGAACCTCAGCGGCCAGGCGGTCGGGGAGCTGGCGCGGTACTTCAAGATCGACGCTGCCGACCTGATCGTGATCGTCGACGAGGTCCATCTGCCGCTCGGCAAGCTGCGGGCGCGGACGCGGGGATCAGCCGGCGGCCACAACGGGCTGAAGTCGATCATCGCGCACCTCGGCGACGAGTTCTCGCGGGTGCGGGTCGGCGTCGGGCGGGGCGGGGATCAGCGCAACCTGGCGGATCACGTGCTCTCGCGGTTCGAGAAAGATGAAGTCGCGGAGGTCGAGCGCATGACAGCGCGCGCGGCTGATGCGGCGGAGATGTTCATCGCGTCGGGGATCGAGGCGGTGATGAACGCGTTCAACGGCGGCGATCCGGCGACAACCGAATAGCCCTGAGATAGTCGAAGGGCGCCTTGCCACCACGTTGGTGGCCGCTTCGCAGTGTGAAGCGTCCTTAGGAGCAGCAATGTCAGATCGACAGTACGAACTCATCTACATCCTTCCCCCGGACACGACCGAACAACAGGTCGCCGAACTCCAGGCGCAGGTCGAAGAAGTGGTCACCCGGTTGAGCGGGACGATCGCCAGCACCGACAACTGGGGACGCAAGCGTCTCGCCTACGAGATCGCCCGCCACAAGGAGGGCTACTACGTCCTCCAGACGATCAATGGCAGCGGCGAGTTGATGAAGGAACTGGATCGCCGGCTGAAGGTGATGGACATCGTCATCCGGCAGATGATCGTCCGCGTGGACGAAGAGAAGAAGGTTGTCGACCGCACGCAGACCAAGCGGCGGACCAACTCGGAACGCCGGCGCGTGAAGCGCGGGCTGCCGCCACAGCGGCAACCGGGTGAAGGCCGTCCGGCCGGCGAGCCGGACGATCAGGACGACGATCGATTTGAAGTAGGAGAGGTTTAAGCCATGCCACCATTTGGACAGGGACGATCGGGCGGCGGTGGCGGCGGACGCGGCCGGGCCGGCGACAAGAAGGCCGGCGACAAGGAAAAGGGACAGCGCCGCACGCTGTTTCGCCGTCGCAAGGTCTGCAAGTTCTGCGCGGACAAGATCGACGACATCAACTACAAGGATGTGAAGCTGATCGGGCCGTTCGTGCCCGAGCGTGGCAAGATTCTGCCGCGGCGCATTTCCGGCACGTGCGCGAAGCACCAGCGCAAACTGCAGACGGCGATTAAGCGCGCCCGGCAGATCGCGCTGATTCCTTACGTAACGGAGTAGAGGCACGCCATGGAAGTTATTCTTCGAGAACACGTCGACAACCTCGGACGCCGCGGCGACCTCGTGAAAGTCGCCGACGGTTACGCGCGCAATTACCTGCTGCCGCGCAAGATGGCCCTGCTCGCGACAGAGGGCAACAAAAAGGTCATCGCGCGCGAGAAGGTCAAGTTCGACGTCAAAGAGGCGGAAGAACAGAAGGTCGCGCAGGCCGTAGCGGATCGGCTGGCCGCGGTCGAGGTCGAGATCGCGCGCAAGGTCGGCGAGACCGACGCGCTGTTCGGCTCGGTCACCAACGCCGACATCGCCGACGTGCTGGCCGCCAAGGGCTTCGACATCGATCGCCGGACCATCCAGCTCCACGATCCGATCAAGCGGCTCGGCGAGTTCGAAGTGCCGGTGAAGCTCCACCGCGACGTCACCGTGACGTTGAAGGTAAAGGTCACGGCAGAAGCCAAGAGCTAGAACTTAGAACGAAGAAGTTAAAACTTAGAACTGCAACTCGGGACTGGGCCTGCCTGGTTCCGAGTTTTCTTTTTTGGGTCGCGCGTTTGCGCTTATAGTTCTACTTCTGAGTTTTCAGTTCTCACTTCTAAGTTCCAATGGCTGATACTGCGGTCGCCGAACGCACGCTTCCTCACAACCTCGAAGCCGAGCGCTCCGTGCTGGGCGCGATTCTCCTCCACAACGACGCGTTCAATCTGGCGGCCGAAGTCATCGACGCCAACGACTTCTTTCGTGACGCGCACCGGCGCATCTTCGACAAGATGGTCAAGCTGGCGGAGCGCAATGACGCGATCGATCTCGTCACGCTGAAAGAAGAACTCGGGCGCTCGGGCGACCTCGACGAGGTCGGCGGCCCCGCCTACATCTCCGCTCTCATCGACGGCGTGCCGCGCCACACCAACGTCGAGCACTACGCCAAGATCATCAAGGAGAAGGCGACACTCCGTCATCTCATTTTTTCCGCCAACAAAATTCTCGCCACGGCGTACGCGGGCGAAGACGAAGCCGACCTGATCCTCGATCAGGCCGAGCACGCGATTTTCGCGATCGCCGACGACAAGATCCGCGACGGCTTCGTGTCACTGCGCGACCTCGCGCAGGGCAGCCTTGATACGATCGAGAAGCTGCACTCGCGCAAGGAACTGGTCACCGGCGTGCCGACCGGCTTCACGGATCTCGACGAGATGACGTCGGGGCTGCAGCCGTCGGACCTCGTGATCATCGCCGCGCGCCCCTCGATGGGGAAGACCAGCCTGGTGCTGAACATCGCGCAGCACGTCGGTACGAAGACGGACATGACGGTCGGCGTGTTCAGCCTTGAAATGTCGAAGGAACAGCTGTTTCTCCGCATGCTGACAGGCGAGGCGCGCATCGACGCGCACCGCCTGCGCGGCGGCTTCCTTGGCGAGAAGGACTGGGGCCGGTTGTCGCAGGCCATCGGCACGCTGAGCGAAGCCAAGATTTTCATCGACGACACGCCGTCGATCGGCGTGCTCGAGATGCGCGCGAAGTGCCGCCGACTCGCATCCGAGCACGGCCTGCACATGGTGATCATCGACTACGTGCAGCTGATGCAGGGACGCGGCAAATTCGAGAACCGCACGCTGGAACTGGGCGCGATCTCGCGGTCGTTGAAGGGACTCGCGAAGGAACTCCGCGTCCCGATCGTCCTGCTCTCGCAGCTGAGCCGCGCACCCGAAGCGCGAGCCGATCACCGCCCGCAGCTCTCCGACCTTCGAGAGTCCGGCGCCCTCGAGCAGGACGCCGACGTCGTCGCGTTCATCTACCGCGAGGAGATGTACCTCGACAAGGGGCAGCCGCCGGCCGACTCGCAGGGCGTGGCGGAATTAATCATCGCGAAACAGCGTAACGGCCCCACCGGTGTCGTGAAGCTCGCGTTCATCCGCGAGTTCACGCGCTTCGAAAACCTCTCGGGCGGCGGCGGATAGCTGTGGCGCAGCCCGTTCAGGGCTGCGGATCGACCGACTGTCAGCCGAGCGTCTTTTTCAGAAACGCGACAACCTCCGGCCAGATCTTCGCGGCCATCGCCTCGTCGAACGTGCCCAGCGCGTTGTGCGGCGCCATGAACGCGTGGCTGGTACCGGCGTGAACGGTTAGCGTGACCGTCTTGCCCAGCCCTCGAAGCTTGGCCTCGAGCGCGCGCGCACCGTCTGGCGGAAAGAAGGTGTCCTGCTCCGCCATGTGTCCGCTGATGACAGCTGTGAGTTTCGACCAGTCCGGCTCCATCGCGCCCGCTGGATATCCGTAGAAGGGGACCAGCACCTTCACCTTGTCGCCGCGATTGGCGGCGATGAGGAACGACAGCATCCCGCCCATGCAGAATCCGACCACGCCGATGCCGTGGTGCGTGACCGAGGGCAGGCTCGCCAGGTAGTCGATGGCGCCGCTCATGTCGCGCGCTGCACGATCGGCCGGCATGGCATTCATCAGATGCGCGGCCTTGTCCATCTCGTCGTGAGCGGCGAGTTCCCCGTGATAGAGATCCGGCGCAAGCGCGACGAATCCGGCGTCGCCCAGGCGATCGGTCATCTCCTTGATGCCTGAATCCAGACCCCACCATTCCTGGATCACGAGAACGCCGGGACCCGATCCGGACACCGGCGTGACGAGGTATCCCGATGCGGTGTTACCGTTGCTGCGGAATTCGACGGTGTCAGCCATGCGCAAAAGAATAAACTGAAACCGATGATTCGCCCAACCGTCGCGCGGATTGATCTCGACGCGCTGAAATCCAACTACCGGCTGATCGTCGATTCCCTCGCCGCGGACGCCGCTGTGCGCGCGCCTGGTGTGATCGCGGTCGTGAAGGCGAACGCGTACGGCCACGGAGCCGCCCAAGTGGCGCTGGCGCTGGAAGACGCAGGCGCCGACCTGCTGGCATGCGCCGACATCGAAGAAGGCGCGGCGCTGCGAGCCGCCGGCGTGCGCGCCGATATTCTCGTGTTCGGCGCGCTCAGCGTCAGCGATCTCGATGGCCTGTTCGACTGCCGGCTGACGCCGACGATCTCCACGCCGGGCGCCGCACACGCCGTGCAGGCGGCCGCCGAGAAGTACAAGCAGCGCATCCGCTACCACCTCAAGATCGACACCGGCATGAACCGCCTCGGCTTCCGCTTCGACAACCTGCGTCGGACGCTGCCCGAGCTGCTCGCCAGTCCTAACCTGGATCTCGAGGCGATCTACACGCATTTCGCGACCGCCGATGAACCCGAGTCGCCGCTGTTCAACGAGCAGCGCCTGCGCTTCGAGCGCGCGCGAGCCGAGATCGCGGACATGGCGAACTCGTCGCCTACCCGACCCACTGGACCTCCCAGCCCTATCCCTCCCTATGTGCATGCGGCGAACAGCGCCGCGCTCCTGCGCGACTCCCGCGTCTGGTACGACCGCGTGCGCCCAGGCCTTCTGCTGTACGGCATCGTGCCGCCGCCGCTGGCGTCCACGCTGCCGCTGACCCCAATCATGACGCTCGGCAGCCGCATCGTCGCGGTGAAGGGTGTGCGCGGGGATGAAGGCGTCGGCTACGGCGTGAAATTCACGGCGGAGCAGCCGGCGACGATCGCGATCGTGCCGGCCGGGTATGCGGACGGCCTGGATCTGCGCCTCGCGGGCCGCGGCTCCGTGCTGATTCGTGGACG
Source organism: Acidobacteriota bacterium (assembly GCA_043759095.1). Taxonomy (GTDB): domain Bacteria; phylum Acidobacteriota; class Vicinamibacteria; order Vicinamibacterales; family CAVVIG01; genus CAVQFC01. The sequence goes on from JAYVMG010000382.1 coordinate 31,228, forward strand.
TCGCGCGCCAATCGTCGGTTCGGTCTGCATGGACATGTTGATGGCCGACGTGACAGGGCTCGACGTGTCGCCAGGCGACGAGGTGGTGATCATCGGATCGCAAGGCGCCGATCGCATCGACGTCCGCGAAATGGCCGCGCAGATCGGCACCATCCCGTACGAAATTCTCTGCCGCATCGGCAGTAGGATCGAGAGGATATACGACGAGGTCAGGTAGGTCAGGTTGGTCTGGTAGGTCAGGTAGGTGACCCACTCGACTCACCCGACCCACGCGACCCACCCGACCTTATGAAGGCACCCAAGACCGTCTTCGTCTGTCAGGAATGCGGTTCGCAGTCGCCGAAGTGGCTGGGCCGCTGCGCGGACTGCGGCGCGTGGAACTCGCTCGTCGAAGAACGTCCGCAGGTGGAAGCCGCCGGCGGCGGCGCGGCGGGACCGCACCGATACGCGCTGACTGGCGCGAACGGCGCGGCGCAGCTCTACGCGGACATTGCGATTGAAAACTACGCGCGCCTGACGACCGGCATCGACGAGTTCGATCGCGTGCTCGGCGGCGGCGTCGTGCCCGGATCGCTGATCCTGCTCGGCGGCGAGCCCGGCATCGGCAAATCGACGCTGCTGCTCCAGGCCGCGGCGAACATGGCGCGCACGATCGGTCCGGTGCTCTACAGCTCGGGTGAGGAATCGGAGCACCAGATCAAATCGCGCGGCGAGCGGCTGAATGTCGGCAAGGCGCCGCTCTACCTGCTGGCGGAAACCTGTCTCGAGCGGATCCTCGAAGAGATCGCGCGCATCAAACCCGCGCTCGTCATCGTCGATTCCGTGCAGACGGTGTTCTCGCTGAAGTTCCAGTCGGCGCCTGGCAGCATCGGTCAGGTGCGCGAGGCGGCGACGCAGCTGTTGTTCACGGCAAAGGGACACAACATCCCGACGTTCCTCGTTGGCCACATTACGAAAGACGGCAGCCTGGCCGGTCCGAAGGCGCTCGAACATGTTGTCGACACCGTGCTGTATTTCGAAGGTGAGCGGCATCACTCGCATCGCGTCGTCCGCGCGGTGAAAAATCGTTTTGGCGCGGCGAGCGAACTTGGCGTGTTCGAGATGACGTCCACCGGCCTGCGTCCGGTGCCGAACCCCTCGAAGATGTTTCTCGCCGAGCGGCCGACGAACGCGCCCGGATCCGCCGTGCTCTGCTCAGTGGAAGGATCGCGGCCGATTCTCGTCGAGGTCCAGGCGCTCGTCAGCTCCAGCACGTACGGCAACGCGCGGCGCATGGCGAGCGGGATCGATCAGCAGCGCCTGACGCTGCTGCTGGCCGTGCTCGAGAAACGTGCCGGCCTCAATCTGATTGGCGACGATGTGTTCGTGAATATCGCGGGAGGGATGACGGTGGACGAGCCTGCATCCGACCTCGGTGTGCTCGCGGCGATCGCGTCCAGCGTTCGCAATCGCGTGATCCCTCCCACGACCGCGATGTTCGGCGAAGTCGGTCTCGCCGGCGAAGTGCGCGGCATCTCTCAGGCCCCGCTCCGCATTCGTGAAGCGGCGCAGATGGGATTCCGCCGCTGCATCATGCCCGCGGCCAATATCGATCCGGCCGACCGTGGTCAGCTGGCTGGGGAGTGCGAGCTCGTCGGCGTGCGGACGGTGGGGGAAGCCCTCGACGCGTTGCTGACCCAATGATCTCTGATCTCGCACGCTGCGTGATAATTGGTGATATCTTTCCCGCGGGGCTGTCGCCGCGGTCCTTTTCTTAATTCTTAATCGAAGCGGCAAATTTCATATTCGGGGGTTGCCCCAATGGCTTGGTTTGCACTCGGCCGCCTGTTCTTTGTCGCCGTGGTGGCGTACGCCGCCGCGCTTCTTCAGCCGCTCTCCATTGGCTTGCCCGCCAACCTCGTGTTCGGGCTGGCTCTCGCCGCGCTCGTCGTCCTCATCGAAAGCCGTTTGCGGGAAACGGCGGTCACGCGCATTTTCGGGGCCCTCATCGGCTGTGCCATTGGCCTCGGCATCGCGCATTTGATCACCAGCGGTTTGTTCTGGGCGGATAACGGTGATCGTCGCGTCGAGTTTCTCCACAGCTTCGTCCTGATCGTACTGCCGTATCTCGGTCTCGTGCTGGGCGGCAAGCAGGGTGAATGGCTGGAGCCGGCGCGGCTGGTCAGCCTGTTTCGCGCGGCGGGGCCGCAGCGCCGCTACAAGATCCTCGACACCAGCGTCATCATCGACGGCCGCATCTGCGACGTCTGCGAAACCGGTTTCGTCGACGGCACGCTGGTCATTCCGCAGTTCGTGCTCAAGGAACTCCAGTTGGTCGCCGATTCCTCCGACTCGATGAAGCGGAACCGCGGCCGACGCGGCCTCGACATCCTGCAGAAGATCCAGAAGATGTCGGGCATCGAAGTGGTCATCTCGGACACCGATTTTCCCGAGGTCAAGGAAGTCGATCTGAAGCTGATCGAGCTCGCGCGTCTGCTGCAGGGGAAGATCGTCACCAACGACTTCAACCTCAACAAGGTCGCGCAGCTGCGCGGCGTCGACGTGCTGAACGTCAACGAACTCGCGAACTCGCTCAAGCCGGTCGTGCTGCCCGGCGAGGTCATGAAGGTCTTCATTCTGAAAGAAGGCAAGGAATACAACCAGGGCGTCGCGTATCTCGATGATGGCACGATGGTGGTCGTCGACAACGCCCGCAAGATGATCAGCAAGACCATCGACATCGTCGTCACCAGCGTGCTGCAGACGACGGCGGGGAAGATGATCTTCGGCCGGTACATCGAATCCAGCACGGGCAGCCATACCGCATCGCCGGCCGCGCCCGCGCCTGAACGCGCGAGGGTTGCCGCACCGGCGACGCCGATCCTACCGCAGCAAACCTAAACAAAAACATCGTGCTGGCGCGTCTTTAGAATGACGCGATGAGACGCCGGCCGGCAGACGCCGCGGTGGCCGAGCGAATCGGCCGCCTCTACGACCGGTTCGCCGGCGGGTTGTATCGCTACGCGCTGATGATCCTCGCGGAGCCTGCCGGCGCGGCTGATGCCGTGCAGCAGGTGTTCGTCGCGCTGCTCGGCGGAGCCGGCAGCGCGATGGACGATGAGGAGCGGTATCTGCGGGGCGCGGTTCGCAATGCGTGTTACAGCACGCTACGGCGGCGGCGGCCGAATGTGTCGAGCGCGAGCGATACGCCGTTGCTCGAAGCGGTCGCGGCGCGCGATCAACTGGATGAACGGATCGCGATCGAGCAGGCGATGCGCGTGCTGCCGGCGGAACAGCGCGAGGTCGTCCACTTGAAGGTGTTTGAAGGCTGGACGTTCCAGGAGATCGCGGACGTCAGCGGCGAGTCGATCAACACCGTGGCGAGCCGCTATCGATACGCGATGGACAAGATGCGCGAGCAGTTGAGTTGATGTGATGGACGATCAGGATCTCGAGACCCGTCTGCGCGCGTATCGACCGGTGAGTCCACCGGATGCGCTCCGCGCGCGTGTCGTCGATGCAGGACGTGTCGCCGACGCAGGATCCGTAGCGAGAAGGCTTCAGCCGAGCGGCGGATCCTCCCTCGCATGGCTTCCCGCCGTGGCCGCGCTGCTCCTCGCGACGATCTTCTACTGGCTCGCCGCGAACGATCGCGCGCGGTTGTTCGCGCAGTTTCCGGTCACCGACTCTGAAGAAACCATCGGCTTGCACCTGGAGAACCAGCCGTGACGACACCGCTCGTGCGACCGCGCTTCCTCAAATGGTCCGTGGTCGCATTCGTCTTGCTGCTGCCGCTCGTGTGTCTCGAGGCCTGGGACTACATGCAGACGCGCCGCCTCGCGGCGTCAATCGCGAAGATGCGCGAGCGCCACGAACCCGTCATCACGCAAGACCTCCAACCCTTCGTGATCCTGCATGGCGAGTCCGCTGATGCGGCGCGGTACTACCGTGCGGCGGCGACGCTGGTGGGTGTGGAGTGGGATGAAGAGCAGCGCTCGCGGCTCCGCGCCCGCGTGACCGACGCGATGTGGAGCGACACATGGCCCGACGATCTCGTGGCGGACTTGCGAGCCCGCGTCGGGCGCGAGCAGGAAGCGCTCGGTCTGATGGATCGGGCCGCGCCGCTCGTGTTCGAAGGCTTTGGGTCCGGCTTCTTCGCGCGATTCGGACTCGGGGACATGATGACGTTGATGCGCGTCGCGCCGCTGCGGACGCGTCTGCAGGCCCTCGACGGTCGGGGCAACGCGGCATCTAACTCCTTGTTCGCCGAACTTCGTCTTCAGCGGGTACTGGACTTCAGCCAGGGCGGCATCAACGGACTCAGCGTGTCGGGCGTTGCGGACACACTCAGGCTGATCGTGAACCGGTCGCATCCAGCTGCGGGGGCGCTGTCCAAGATCGCCTCGGGTCTGCGCGAGATGGATCGCGACGACCGCATCAAGACGCACTTACTGCGATCGCGCGCCTCGATCATGGATACGGGCAATTACCAGGGCATCGAACTCCTGAATGCGGGCCGGGTTCAATCGATGGCCGGATCGGCGGCCCTGATGCGGCCATGGATGATGGCGAGGCTGAACGAACGCGTCGACACACTCAGCGCGCTGATCGACAACGCCGCCCGACCGTGGCCCGAACGTATGAACCCGCCGCGATCTGCGTACGTCTCGGACTCGCCGACATGGGGGAGTTCCCGCCTGATCGATGCCAACGTGATGGCCGGCGTGGCAACCGACCTCGCGCTGATCCGATGCGCGCGCGTCGTCGTGGCCGTCGAGCAGTACCGCCTGGCCCACCGCGATGCGCTGCCGTCACGAGTCGACGATGTGGCGCCGTCGTATCTGGCTGCGGTGCCGATCGATCCGTTCTCGGGTAAACCGCTGCGCTTCGTGGTGGAGGAGCGGGGATACGTGGTCTACAGCTTCGGCCGGAATCTGCGAGACGATGGCGGGCAACTGCCGTCGAGGTCGGCGTTCACGAGGCCGACACCCGGCGCGCCGACGCCAGCCAACGACCTCGGTATTCGGATTGCGCACCGGTAGCGCTGAGCCTCGCGGCCGAAGCGGCATCCATTTCACTCATGAGTGAAGCGGACTGCAATCCACTTCATGGATGTCCGGCGATATTCGAACCCGCGGTCCGCGAAGGCCGTCAATGACAGGCTCAGCGGTCGGGGTGTCGCGCGTCTTCGATGGACCGGAACTTCACGACGCCGCGCGGATAGACCCTGGGCGCGATCTTCCAGTAGCGTGCGCAATGTCGCAAGAAGCGATCGAAGTCTGCCTGCGCGGACGAGCGCAGGGGCGCCGCGTTCATCTCCTCGATGGATCGAAATTTCTGCACGGGCACGTCAGTCCTCATCCTTCAAGTTGAAGCGCTCGCGCAGCGCGGCCGCGTCCTGATGATCCTTGGCCCGTACAGTGCCCTTCTTGAGCCGATAGAGGGCCGCCGGTGTCGCCACCTGCACGCGGGTGCCATCGATGTCCTTGGTCTCGGCGTCAACCGTTTCGAAACTGGCGGCCTCGCCGAGGCGCGTGAGGATGTCGAAGTACAAGTCGCCGCTTGGAGGGTAGTACCGGACGGCGGGGTACTCGCCCAGCAAGTCGGCTGCGGAAATGTCATCGATGTGCGGGTCGTCCGCATATGACGCCCGCAGGGCCGCACGCAATCGCTCGACGTTCTCGGTGGTGGCCCGGATGAACAGGTCGAGGTCCTCGGTCGCGCGCACCACGCCGTGGAAACCCATGGCGGTTGCGCCGATGAGGACGTACTCCAGGCCGGACTCCTCAAAGGCGCGAAGCACGCGAAGGATCTCGTCCCGGTCCACTCGATAAGCATAGCGTCTCGCGGACCGGGCGTCACGACTGACGAGGGCCGCATGGCCCTTGGTGGCCGTATACTCACCGTTCGCTGTCCCTGCCCCCCGGCGCCCGCCTCGGCCCGTACGAAATCGCGTCCGCCCTCGGCGCTGGCGGCATGGGCGAGGTCTATCGCGCGCGCGACACGAAGCTGGACCGAGACGTCGCTATCAAGGTGCTGCCCGAGTCGTTTGCGCTCGATGCCGATCGCGTGGCGCGATTCACCCGCGAAGCGAAGACGCTCGCGTCGCTCAATCACCCGAACATCGCGGCGATCTACGGGCTCGAAGAGAGCCCTTCGACAAGCTCAGGGCAGGCGGGCGTGATGGCGCTCGTGATGGAGCTCGTCGAAGGCGAGGACCTCTCGCAGAAACTCGAAGGGCTGAGGGCTGAGGGCTCAGGGCTGCCGCTCGAGGAAGCGTTACCGATCGCGCGCCAGATCGCGGACGCGCTCGAAGCGGCGCACGAGGCCGGGATTGTCCATCGCGATCTGAAGCCCGCAAACATCAAGGTCCGCGCTGACGGCACGGTGAAGGTGCTCGACTTCGGCCTCGCGAAGATGCTCGACGGGTCGGGTAAGTCTGGTGGGGCGGGTAGGGCAGGTGGGTTGGAGAACTCGCCGACGCTGAGCGTGCACGCCACGATGCAAGGCGTGATTCTCGGCACGGCCGCGTACATGAGCCCCGAGCAAGCGCGCGGAAAGGCTGTCGATCGGCGCGCCGACATCTGGGCGTTCGGCGTCGTGCTCTACGAGATGCTCACGGGCAAGCGCGCGTTCGAAGGCGAGGAGATCTCGGACGTCCTCGCGGCGCTGCTCCGGCAAGAGATCGACACGACCGCGCTGCCCGCGGAGACACCGGACGCGATCCGCCGGTTGCTCGCTCGGTGCCTCACGCGCGATCCGAAACAGCGGCTCGCCGACGCGTCGACGATCAGGCTCGACATCGATCAGGCCCTGAAGGAACCTGCGCCCGCATCAACTCGAAATTCAGCGCTGAAGATGCCGTCCGATTCCACCGGTCGATGGCTGGAGCCGAATCGGCTGCTGTTCGTCGAGCAAGGCAAGCTGGTCGCGCGCCCCCTCGATCTGGGCCGAGGCGAGTTCTCCGGGGGCCACGGCGCATTCTCCATCTCGACGCACGGACTGGTGGCCTATCGACCCCAGCTGGCCGACCAGGAGTCACACCTCGTCTGGCTCGATCGAACTGGCGCGCCGGCAGGCCCCGCCGATCGATCTCGCCGGTCCCGTCTCCGCGCTCGAGATCTCGCCCGACGGAACGCGGCTGGCGGTCGATCTGACGATCAACGGCAATTGTGACATCTGGCTCAGCGACCTCGAGCGCGGCGGCCTGACCCGTTTCACGTTTGACGCGGCCCAGGACGGCTTTCCGGTGTGGTCTCCTGACGGTGAAGTTGTTCCCGATACGCACGCCCCCCAACCCAATCGGCCGACCACAGTATGCGGTCGATCGCCGCGGCCGATTCCTGGTCACTAGCTCCCGGGAAACGGCCGTGACCACGCCGATCACGCTGCTGCTCAACTGGAACCCCGCGGCGAAGAAGTAGCCACCGCGAGATAGGGCGGCATAAGTCGTGTGGTGTTTAGCAATCGGCCCGAAGGCGCCTACTCGACGGGTACAATGAGCGGACAGTGCGCATCCCCCGGTATCACTGGTGGCGGACGGTCTTCTTTCTTATCCCGGCGATCACCGTCTACACGATCATCACCGGCGTACCGTCGCTGGTGTCGAGCCTGTTCGATCACCGCGGCTACTTTGCGCACAGCTGCGCGCGGACGTGGTCGTGGCTGATCCTGAAAACGACCGGCGTCCGCGTCACGATTGAAGGGCTCGAGCGGATCACGCCGGGCACGACCTACGTCTTCGTCTCCAACCATCAGAGCATCTACGACACGCCAGTGATCTTCGCGTCGCTGCCGTACCAGCTGCGGATCATTGCGAAGGCGTCGCTCGCTCGGTTTCCGGTGCTTGGCTGGCACCTGCGGCGCGGCGGTCATCTGTTCGTGGATCGCAAGCATCCCGACCCGACCGGCATTCTGCGCCGCTGGCGTGCGCTCGTGTCCGAAGGACTCTCGCTGCTGATCTACGCGGAGGGCACCCGCAGTCCCGACGGGCATGTCGCGCGATTCAAAGCCGGGAGCTTTCTGCTCGCGATCCAGGCGGGGCTGCCGATCGTGCCGATCGCGGTGATCGGCACCCGGGAGTCGATGCCGAAAGGACGCCTCGAGACCCGGCCTGCCGACGTGACTCTGATCATCCACGACCCCATCCAGCCACAGGCGATCGACGCGCCGACACCGCGTGATGCCAAGGCGCTCGCCGAACGCGTCCACGCAATCGTCAGCGCAGCCGTCGAACGGCGTCAATTCCGCACGGTCGGATAACATAGGACAGATAGCTTTCAGCTGACGGCCGGGAGCCGAAAGTTGAGACCTGAGAGTTGAGACCTGAGAGATGCACGTCACAGCGATCATCGCCGCCGGCGGGATCGGCCAGCGGTTCGGCGGCGCACAGCCCAAGCAGCTACTGTCGGTCGGCGGACGGCCGATCCTCGAGCGCAGCGTGATGGCGTTTGCCTCGCATCCCGCGGTGAACGCGATCGTCGTCGCGCTGCCGCAGGCGCTGGCCGACGATCCGCCTGAGTACCTCCGCTCGGCTGGAGCCTTCGCGCTACGGGGGACCGGCAAGCCGTTCCGGATTGTGGCGGGCGGCGACCGGCGTCAGGATTCAGTGGCGAACGCGTTCGCCGTCGCGGCGGCGACGAGCGACATCATCGTGATCCACGACGCGGCGCGGCCGTTCGCGAGCGCCGATCTGATCGCGCGCACGATCGCCGCGGCAGCGGAGTCTGGCGCCGCGGTGGCGGCGATGCAATCGCGCGACACGGTGAAGCGGGCGACGACTGATCATCTGGTGGGCGAGACGCTGCCGCGCGAGATGATCTATCTGGCGCAGACGCCGCAGGCGTTCAGGCGCGATGTGCTGAAGCGCGCCCTCGAACTCGGCGCGCGCGATCCGTTCCACGCGACCGATGAAGCCGCGCTGGTCGAGCGCGCGGGACTTCCGGTACGGCTCGTGGACGGCGACGCGTCGAACATCAAGATCACGACGCCGGAGGACCTGACGATGGCGGAGGCGATCGCGGCCGCGCAATCCGCAATCCACAATCCACAATCCGCAATGTCAGGGCCCGCCCGCACCGGCCGCGCCGGGACGGGTTACGACCTTCATCGTCTCGTCGAAGGGCGTCCCCTCGTGCTGGGCGGTGTCACGATTCCGTCCCGGCTGGGCGCGCTCGGTCATTCCGATGCGGACGTCGTCTGTCACGCGCTGACCGATGCGATCCTCGGCGCCGCGAGCCTCGGCGATATCGGCCGGCATTTTCCGGATTCAGATCCGGCGTGGAAGGATGCGAACAGCCTGGAGCTGCTGCGGCGCGTCGTGCAGCTCGTGGCCGAGCGGGGATTCATGGTCGGCAACGTCGACGTGACCGTGATTCTCGAGACGCCGAAGATCAAGGATCATGTCGACGCGATGCGCGCGTCGGTCGCCGCAGCGATCGGCATCGATGTGGAGCGCGTCAGCATCAAAGGGAAGACCAACGAAGGCGTTGACGCCGTCGGCCGCGGCGAAGCGATCGCCGCGCACGCGATCGCGCTCCTGCGTTCGCAAGCCCTGAGCCCTCAGCCCTGAGCCCTGTCATGCGAGTCAGATTCGCTCCAAGCCCCACCGGGCAATTGCACGTCGGCAACGCGCGCACCGTGTTGTTCAACTGGCTGCTTGCGCGCGGCTCTGGCGGCACGTTGATCCTTCGCATCGAGGACACCGATGTCGAGCGATCGACGAAAGAATCTGAAGCGGCGATCGTCCGCGATCTGCGATGGTTGGGCCTCGACTGGGACGAAGGGCCGGACATCGGCGGCGCGCACGGTCCGTATCGCCAGTCCGAGCGGCTGCACCTGTATCAGTCGTACGCCGCGGAACTACTGAGCGCCGACGCGGCGTACTACTGTTTCTGCTCGATGGCGCAGCTCGACGTCGACCGTCAGGAGGCGCTGGCTGCCGGACGGCCGGCGCGGTACGCCGGCACCTGCCGCCGGCTCTCGCGCGAGCAGGCCTCGGAGCGCATCACGGCCGGCGAGCGCCCGGCGATCCGCTTTCGCATTCCTGAAGAGCGCGACGTCGTGTTCACTGACGCGGTGCGCGGGGATGTCCGTTTTCAAACCGATGTCATCGGCGATCCGATCATCGTTCGCGCCGACGGCACGCCCGCGTACAACTTCGCGGTGGTCGTCGATGATGCGTTGATGGAAGTGACGCATGTGGTGCGCGGCGAGGATCACATCTCGAACACCCCGCGGCAGATTCTGTTGTACGAGGCGCTCGGTTTCGCGCCGCCCACGTTTGCGCATCTCTCGCTGGTGATGGGACCGGATCACAGCCCGCTGTCGAAGCGGCATGGCGCGACGTCCGTGGCCGAGTTCCGCTCGAAGGGCTATCTTCCCGAAGCGCTGGTGAACTACCTGGCGCTGATCGGCTGGTCGCCGGGTGGTGGAGACGAGCTGCTGCCCATCGACGAGCTCGCGCATCGCTTCTCGCTCGAGAAGGTTGGGCACAGTGCGGGCGTGTTCGACGAAGAGAAGCTGGCGTGGGCGAACCGGCACTACCTGAAGATCGCGGCCCCGGCGCGGATCGCGGAGCTGTCGCTGCCGTACTTCAATGACGCCGGCGTGCGGATGGCGCCCGACGATCGCGGGCTCGAGTTTCTGGCGACGGCCATGGCCATGGGTGCGTCGGTGGACCGGCTCAGCCAGGTGCCGGCGCGGCTGGCGCTGCTCTTCGACTACGACGCGGACGCGGCGCTGGCCGACGAGCAGCTCCTGAGCGAGATGCGCGGCGGTGAGGCGCGGTCGGTGGTCGTCGCACTGGCCGAGGAATTGGCGTCGGCGCCGCGGCTCGATCGCGAAAAATTTCGCGACGTCGCGAACCGTGTGAAGACCCGGACGGGTCAAAAGGGGAAAGCCCTCTTCCATCCGATTCGGGTGGTGCTGACCGGCCGCGCCGAAGGACCGGAGCTCGACTTGGCCGTGCCGGCGATCGATCTCGGCGCAGAGCTGCCGGCGTCGGCCGGCATCCCAACGATTATCGGCAACCGCGAGCGCGCGGCCGCATTCGCGCGCGCGCTGGAGGCTCGGTGATGATCGCGATCAACTCTCAGGTCTCAACTCTCAAGTCTCAGCTCACATCGTTCAACGGTCACCGCTCGGAGCTGCCGACAGTTGAGGTTCGATCCCTGAGAGTTGAGCGTTGAGCTTTGAGAGTTGACTCCATGTTGATCTACGGCATTAACCCCGTCCTCGAAGCGATTCGAGCGAAGCGCGCGACGTCGATTCGCGTCTCGCCGCGCGCGGACGATCGATTGACGAAGGTGGTGCAGCTGGCGGAGGCGCAGGGTGTGCCGGTGCACCGCGTCAGCGTCGACGAGCTCGACCGTCTCGCTGGTGGCGCGCGGCACAAGCATCAAGGCGTCATCGGCGACGTCGAAGAGGCGGGATCGTACAGCGTCGAGGACCTGGTGATCGGCGCGAAGGCGGCGCCGCTCCTCGTGGTGCTCGACAGCATCGAGGATCCGCACAACGTCGGCGCGATTCTGCGGACGGTGGACGCGGCGGGCGGCGACGGTGTCGTCCGGCAGTCGCGTCATGCGGCGCGGCTCGACGGCGCGGCGGCCAAGGCGTCGGCGGGCGCGGTGGCGCACGTGAAGATCGCCGAGGTGGTGAACATCGCGCGCGCGATCGACATCCTGAAGGATTCGGGCGTCTGGACGGTCGGCCTGGCTGGGGACGCGTCGAAGCGGTATGACGAAGTGGATCTGACGCAGCCGACGGCGATCGTGGTCGGGGCCGAGGGGACGGGGTTGCGGCGGCTGGTGCGGGAGCGGTGTGACTGGCTGGTGTCGATCCCGATGGGCGGCCATGTTCAAAGTTTGAACGTGTCGGTGGCGGCCGGTATTGTCTTGTTTGAGGCCGTACGGCAGCGAACACCAAAATGAGTACAATGGGAGGTTGTCGCATCCTTGAGGGCGCGTCCCTGGGGGGGCGATGACCGTCCTTCGATCAACCCGGCAAGCGCTTGCAGGGTGGCACGGGACGTGCTAAAGTTCACCTTTTGTCTTGGCTGGCGTAGCTCAGTCTGGTAGAGCAGCTGATTTGTAATCAGCAGGTCGGGGGTTCGAATCCCTTCGCCAGCTCCGTCGACGAAGCCCCGGTCTTAGGTACGAGCCGAAACATTCGTTTTCCAACACACAGCTAGCTGGCGAGGTAGCGAAGCGGTCAAACGCAGCAGACTGTAAATCTGTCGCCCTAGCGGCTTCG
>JAYVMG010000383.1:0-8325 GCA_043759095.1 Acidobacteriota bacterium
CAAGTCAGGCGCGCGCGTCAGGCACAGGATCAGCAGGATCGGGCCAGAAGACGCGGGTCAGATAGTGGATGGCGATGCCGACGCCCCAGCGGTTCGGCGACGTCCAGATGATCAGGGCGCCGAGGATGAAGAACATCAGGAAGCCGAGCGCGTGATGCGTGCGCCCGAATCCGAAGTAGAGCAGCACGACGATCAGCGCGATCGGGATCCGGTCACCGATGATGGTGAAGGCCCACGTGTCGCCAGGATTGCGCTCGTACACCAGACCGCAGACGGAGCACCGCTCGAGATGGTGCGACCAGCCCTTGAACAACGCGCCCTCGCCGCAGTGCGGACAGCGCTTGGAGACGCCGCGACGAAGCGCCGTCAGGATCAGGTGACGGCGCATGTCGCTACGCGATTGATGTCAGCGTGATCTCGAACACGAGTGTGGCGTTCGCGGGGATGCTGGCGCTCGGGCTCGTGGCGCCGTACGCGAGTTCGGGCGGAATCACCAGCCGGCGCTGGCCGCCGACCTTCATCCCGACGAGGCCCTGGTCGAATCCCTTGACCACTGTGCCGGCGCCGACGACGAAGGAAAAGCTCCCCGTGTCGAACTGCGTCCCTTTGCCGTTGGCCTTGCCGGTGTCGTACAGCCAGCCGGTGTAGGTGACGGTGGCACGACTGCCATTCGCCGAGGTCGCGCCGGTCCCGACCACCAGGTCCGTCGAGGTAAACACGCCGACCGACGTGCCGCCGGTGGCAGCAGTCGAATTTGCACTTCCGCAACCGGCCGCAGCCAGCAGCGCCATCAGTAGAATCGCTCGCTTCATCAACGTCTCAGTCTCCCAAATTAGCGCAGGCAACCCTGAGTGTATACTCGTACGGTTTGCCTCCACCACAAAGAGCCAGAACGATACTCGTGGCGGCCCTGGCGTGCGCCGCGATGCTGTGTGCGCCGCCGCTCGTTCGTGCCCAGGCGCACGTCCACCAGGCCGCCGACAACAGCGCGCGCGAACGCCACTCCATTCCCGCCATCCGCGTCGATCAATCGCCGAAGATCGACGGCATTCTCGACGATGCGGTCTGGCAGAAAGCCGCGTTGATCGACTCGTTTACCCAGCAGGAACCGCACGAAGGCGCCGCGGCCACCGAGCGCACCGAAGTGCGCGTGATGTACGACAGCCACAACCTGCTGATCGCCGTCCACGCGTACGACGCGCAGCCATCCGCCCTCGTCGCCACCGAGATGCGGCGCGATGCCGACCGGCTGCTCGACGAAGACAACTTCCAGATCATCCTCGACACGTTCAACGACTCGCGCAACGGCTACATGTTCGTCACGACGCCGCTTGGCGCGAAGCTCGAGCAGCAGATCTCCGAGGAAGGCGAAGGCAACACGCGCGCCGGGCTGCTCAACACGAACGTCAACCGCAACTGGGATGGCATCTGGGAAGTCGCGGCGCGGATCACCGACGACGGGTGGACCGCCGAGATCGCGATTCCGCTGACGACCGTGCGCTTCGCGGACGCCGGCGAACAGACCTGGGGCATCAACTTCATGCGGAACATCCGCCGGAAGAACGAGCAGGTGTTCTGGGCGCCGATCCCGAAGGCCTACAGCCTGACGCGCGTGAGCATGGCCGGCGCGATCACCGGCTTCCAGTCGCTCAGCCACGGCATGGACCTCAAGCTCAAGCCGTACATCGTCAGCGGCGTGCATGCCGTGCAGAAGGTCGACGGCCGCACCACGTCGGTCCTGAAGGACGTCGGCATCGACGCGAAGTACGGCGTCACCGGCGGGCTGAATCTGGACCTCACCTACAACACCGACTTTGCGCAGGTGGAAGTCGACGAGCAGCAGGTGAACCTGACGCGCTTCGGCCTCTTCTTTCCCGAGAAGCGCGACTTTTTCCTGGAGAATGCCGGCTTCTTCAAGATGGGGACCGGTGGCACGTTCGCGTCCACGACCGTCGAGACCGACCTCTTCTTCAGTCGCCGGATCGGCCTCTCCGACAGCGGCCAGCCGATTCCCATCATCGGCGGCGGCCGGCTGGCAGGGAAGGCGGGCCGCCACAACATCGGCATTCTCGACATCCAGACCGACAGCGCGTTCGACCGCCCTGGCGACAACTTCCTGGTCGCGCGCTACAGCAGCGACATCCTGAAGCGCTCGCGCGTGGGCGCGATCTTCGTGAACAAGGAAACGACGGGTGGCGATCCGCACTACAACCGGACCGTCGGCGCCGATGCGAACCTGGTCCTCGGCAAGGGACTGCAAATCACCTCGTACGTGGCGAAGACCGACACGCCTGGGCTGCAGGGGAACGACCTGGCGTTCTTCGGCCGCGTCGCGTATCGCGATCCCTCCTGGAGCGTCTGGATCAACTACCTCGACGTCCAGGACAACTTCAACGACGAGGTCGGCTTCGTCCAGCGCCGCGGCGTGAAGACGACGAAGGCGTACTTCAGCCCGACGCCGCGGCCGGGGCGGCTGGGGATCCGCATGCTCGAGCCGATGGCGGTGTTCAGCTACGTCACCGATCAGCAGAACCGCCTGGTGACGCGCACGGAGCACTTCATGAACGGCTTCTACATGCAGGACGGATCGTTCCTGAACGTCATCTACCAGCGGAATCTCGACGTGCTGGACAAGCCGTTCAAGATCCAGTCGAACGTCACCATTCCCGTCGGGACCTACGAGTTCGACGAACTCGACCTGACGTACAACACGAACCCCGCGAGGCGCGTCTACGAGCGCTTCACGTGGCAGCCGATGCAGTTCTACGGCGGCACGCGGCAGACGATGACCGGCGCCGTGGGCGTTCGCGCCACGAGCCATCTGTCGAGCGAACTGCAGTTCAGCCGCAACGACGTGAAGTTGCCCTACGGCGATTTCCTGGCGAATCTGGCGATCGTGCGCGTCGACTTCGCGCTGACGCCGCGCGCGACGATCCGCAGCCTGACGCAATACAACTCGCTGACCAACGAAGTGACCAACAGCGTGCGGTTCAACTTCATCTATCGGCCCGGCAGCGATCTCTACATCGTCTACAACGACCTGCAGCAGACCGGGCTGCCGGCCGGGACGCTCGTGCCCACCGATCGCCAGTTCGTCGTCAAGATGAACTACCTGCTCGCGCGATAGACCAGGCCCGCGACAAATCGATACTCGTAGCCAGAGTTCGTGGTGTCCGGCTGACTGCGGATCAGCCGAAGGTCGAGCTGCGCCCGCACCGAAAGCGCCCGCGCCAGTGGGACATCGAGGCCCACTCCCGGCTGGATCCCGAGTGAGTGGCTGACGGTTGTGGCGCCGAACGCCGAGCCTGCGGTTCGCACGTCCCCGACCAGCACCTGCGCGAATTCCGTGAGTCGTCCCAGTCGCGCCGACGCGCGTACGCCGCCCATCACCGTGTGAACGTTGAGCTGTGCGTCCGATCCCACCAGCGCGACCGTCTTGTATTGCCCACTGACGTCCGCCACGGCTGAGAGCGCATGCGTGAGGTCCACTGCCACTCCGCCCGTCCAGCCGGTGGGTAGCGTGATGTCGTCGCGCGGATCCCGCGCGAGCGCGAAACCGCCGGACACTTCGATCGGCGGCTGCGCCATCGCCGGGCGAGGCAGCAGGCTGAGCAGCAGGAGCATCGGCAGCAGGCGGACCATCGCGGATATCATGGCACGCCGTGCATCGATGCCTCCTGCTCGTCATCGGCCTGGCGCTGTGCGGCGTGGACCGTGCGGAGGCGCAGGACGATCACTTCGGCATGAACACGCGCGTCCTCACCGCGCCGATGGCCGACAAAATGACCGAGCTCGGCGCCGGCGTCGTCCGCCTGGCGTACGGGTGGGACGTGATCGAGCCGAACTGCAAGGGCTGCTTCAACTGGGAGGCGACGGATGCGTGGCGCGATGAAGCCAGGCGCACGCACCGGACGATTTTCGCGTCGCTGGCGTACGCGCCCGCGTGGGCGAACGGCGGACACCCGTATCGCTACCCGCCGGTGAACTATCAGGACTGGTACGACTTCGTGTTCGCGACCGTGTCGCGCTACAAGGACGACATCCAGCTGTGGGGCGTGTGGAACGAACCGAACCTCGACGAGTATCTGCAGGGCGCCGATCCGAAGGTGTATCGCTCGCTCGTGATCACGGCGCGCGCGGCCATTCGCGCGGCGAGCCCAACGGCGATGGTGCTCGGGCCCGAGGTGAGCTTCCACGGTGTGAAGGACGGATGGTTCGCCGCCGTGATGAACGACTTCGGCGACCTCTTCGACATCGTCACGGTGCACTGGTACGCGGACGGTCCCGATCTCGCATTCATGATGGATCAGCTCGTGCGGCCCGTGTCGCTCGGCAAGAACGTGTGGCTGACGGAGGTCGGGATGACGCCGTGCGCATCGTTCTTCGGCGAAGTGGGGCAGGCGTTGCTGTATCAGCGCGTGCTCAGCGCATTTCAGGCGAGGCGGAGCTGGTGGACAGGCGTGAACTTCTACGACCTGTATGAGCCGCCCACACCGCAGAACTGCGGCACGGCGATCACGCGGGCTGACTGGTCGAATCGCCCGGCATTCCTGTTGTATCAGGCGTTCATCAAAGAGCACCGGTGACGAGGTGGTTCTTGTGGCGCGGGGTTTTAGCCCTGCGGCCTCGTCGCCTCGATGCGTTCGTCGACTGTGACCGTCCAGTCGACGCTCGCCGATTCGATCGTGATGTAGAACCAGCGCGGGCGATCCGCGGCGACTTGCTCGATGCCGCTGCCCGCGCCGTGGGCGTCGATGGCTTCGATGATCTCGCGTCCGCTGTCGCCGCTGCGGAACACGACGCGCAGCCGCCCCGCGCCAGCCGGCTTTTCGTTGGTCGTTTCCCAATGCACGCGGAACCCACCGGTATCGCTGGTGAATGTTTCAGTCTGCTTGTCGCCGCGGCCTGACCAGCTCCCGACCGCCTTCCAGACGACGACGGATTGCGGCGGCGGAGGGGGAGGATCGGCCCGGCATCCGATGAAGAACAGCGTCGTGGCCAGGCCTGCCCATGGCAGCGTTTGAGCCTTGCACACGCGCCTGAATCGGCGCATCATTCCGCCTTGATGTTACTGCGGAGGCTGCAGATGATGAAAACACTGGCCGTCACGTCCGGCGTCGTTCTCGCCCTCGCAATCGCCGGCGCCGCCGGCGCTCAGACGTTCACGAAAGACGTTGCGCCGATTCTCCAGAAGTCCTGCCAGAGCTGTCACCGGCCCGGACAGATGGCGCCGATGTCGCTGCTCACGTATCAGGACGTCCGGCCGTGGGCGCGATCGATCAAGCAGCGCGTCGCCGAGCGGCAGATGCCGCCGTGGGGCATCGATCCGCACGTCGGCATCCAGAGCTTCAAGAACGACCCGTCGCTGCGTGACGACGAGATCCAGTTGATCGCCAGGTGGGTCGACGCTGGCGCGCCGATGGGCAACGCCGCCGACATGCCGAAGCCGCGCGAGTTCGACGATGCGGATCGCTGGCACATCGGCAAGCCGGATGTGATCGTCACATCGCCGAAGCATCTCGTGCCGGCCGAAGCGGCGGACTGGTGGGGCAGCTACTACGTGGACACCGGTCTGACCGAGGATCGCTACATCAAGGCGATCGAGAGCAAGCCGGGCAAGACCGCCGTCGTCCATCATCTGCTCACGTATGCCGTGGACGCCGACATGACCGGCGACAGCAACGGTGACGACAGCAATGCGGAAACGTCTGGCGAATTTCTGAACGAGTTCGCGGTGGGCAAGAACGGCGATCTGTTTCCGGAAGGGACCGGACGCCTGTTGCGCGCCGGCACGAAGATCAAGTTCGACTTTCACTATCACTCGGTTGGCCAGGAGATCACCGACCAGTCGCAGCTCGGCATCGTCCTCTACCCGAAAGGCTACACGCCGAAGCACGTTGTGTACTCGAAGCAACTGGGACAGCCGACCGAGGCGCTCGACATTCCCGGTGGCTCGACGTACGTGCGGAGCGACGGCTACACGCGGCTCAACAAGGCGGGGAAGATCACGGCGTTCCAGCCCCACATGCATACGCGTGGCAAGCGGCAGTGCATCGAGCTGATCTATCCGGACAACAAGACGGAGCAGATCAACTGCGCCGATTGGAGCTTCAATTGGCACATCGTCTCGGTGTACGCCGATGACGTGGCGCCGATCTATCCCGCAGGAACTGTGCTCCACGTGATCTCGTGGCACGACAACTCCGCGAACAAGGGCAATCCTGACGCGCGGAATTGGGTCGGCAGCGGCAACCGCACGATCGACGAGATGGGATTTGCCTGGATCACCTGGCACGACTTCACCGACGAGGAGTACCAGGTGGAGTTCGACGCGCGCAAAGGCGTGAGGAGAACGACGACGGCGCAGGGCCAGCCGCAGTGACATTACGGAATGGGGATTGCGGACTGCGGATTGGATTGCGGATTGCGGCGCTCGTGCTCGCGACATCTTCGCTCTTCGTGGCGCAGCCCTTTAGGGTTGCGATCGCTCTGGCCCAGTCGCAGTCGACCGAGCTCCACACGAAGTTCAAGTCGGGGCAGGGCATCGTTCCCGTGTACGAAGGGTGGGAGCGGGTCGCCGATGGCAGCTTCAATATGGTGTTCGGCTACTTGAACCGGAACCACGTCGAGGAGTTGAGCATCCCGGTAAGCGCGCAGAACGGTTTCGAGCCGGGGCCGGCGGATCGCGGTCAGCCGACGTACTTCTACCCGCGCGAAAATCATTTCATCTTCAAGGTCAACGTGCCGAAGGACTGGGACCGGAAGAAAGAAATGGTCTGGACGATCACCGCCAACGGCAGGACCGACACGGCTCGGGCGACATTACTCGACGTGTGGGAGATTGATCGCAAGGTCGAGGTGTCCAACAATGGCGGCGGCGTGCAGATCAGCAACGAGCTGATCATGCGGGATCAACCGCCGACGATCACGATCGCGCCGATCGGCCGAGCGAAGGCGGGCACGCCGATCACGCTCAGCGCTGCCGTCACAGACGATGGGCTGCCGGCGCCGAGCAAACCGCGGACACCGCGTCCTCTCGAACCGACGCTGCGCGGCGCGCCGCCGTCGCCGGTCAACGTGCCGCTGCCGTCACGGCCGCGCGCGCCGCAAGGACTCTCTGTGCTCTGGATGGTCTATCGCGGTACGGCCGCCGTCGCGTTCGATCCAGACGGCTACGCCAAAGTGGTGGACGGCAAGGTGGTCGTGAAGGCGACCTTCACCCGCCCCGGCACGTATACGCTGCGCGCCTTCGCGTCGGACAGCCTGCTGCGCACACCCGCGGACGTCATCGTGACGGTCGAACGCGGAAATTAGCGGCGCGAGCCTGGAGGCCTGCGATCCGTTCGGTAGTGGCCGGTTTTCTGCCTTCCCCGCGATACTCTGCAGCAGACTGTGCGGATACTGACGTTATGCAGGTCGGCCTAAGAGGACGTGTGGTGGCGCGCGAACGAAGGCTCGAACAGTATCGGCAATCTGTTGCTACATCTTGAAGGCAGGCGATGCGACCCGGACGTGCTCGGCGGCACGCCGGTCTTTGCGGGCACGCGCGTCCCAATCAAGAACCTGGTGGACTACCTCGCCGCTGGCGACAGCCTCGACGTTTTCTCGATCACTTCCCGTCGGTGATGAGAGAGCAGGCGGTCGCCGCCATCGAGTTGGCCAACGACCTGCTGACCACTCGTGCGCGTCCTGCTCGATGAGTCGCTGCCCCGGCCGCTAGCCAGGCAGATCGTCGGGCATGATGCCCGGACCGTCTCGCAGATGCGTACGGTGCCCAACTTGCGCTGCACCAGACGGCCGCGCCTGGTTTGAAGAGCGGCCGCTGATGAACGCTGGCCGTTAAGCCGCGCCGATGCCGCGCCCGGGTGTCGTCAGCGTTGAACCCTTCTTGGCGAAGATCATTGCCAGCAGTTTCGCGGGCTGAGTCTGGCTCGCATTGCCGGACTCCTCGTGCGTCGCGCCGGGCTGCTCGTAAAACATCTGGCCGACGGTGTACGTCCTTCTGTCACCCTGCCCGGAGATCTTCGTGTAGATGCTGCCTTCGAGAACGTAGGCCAGCACGAACCCGGCGTGGTGGTGCTCGGTGCCGACGCGACCGGGCGGGTAGTCGACGTGGCTCACCGTCACTTCCCAACCGTCCATAGTCAGATTCGGAAGGTCGTGCATGAAAACCGGCGGCCTCGGCGCCGCGGCCGGCGTCTGTGCGCTGGCGTCGTGGTCAAGTTCAAGCACACTGGCTAACAAGGCGAAGGCGGCAACAGCGTCTCGGCGAGTCATAATCATGGGCTACTCGTTGAATCGTGCAGCGTGCAGCGTGCAGCGTGC
>JAYVMG010000384.1:0-8314 GCA_043759095.1 Acidobacteriota bacterium
GTCAACATCCTGTATAAGCGCGAACTCGACGCGGCGGCGGATCCGGCCGCGGCCCGCGCCGAGAGAGTCGAAGAGTTCCGAGAGAAGTTCGCGAATCCCTACATCGCCGCCTCGCGCGGCTTTGTGGACGAGGTCATCCGGCCGAGGGAGACGCGGCGCAAACTGATCACCGCGCTCAACAATCTCGACAACAAGCGCGACAAGAATCCGCCGAAAAAACACGGCAACATGCCGCTGTAAGTCTGTCCCCTCCGCGTGCAACGAGACATTCTTGTCCGTTGACATTTGGTGACAATCGCCTCAGTCTGCACCGGGCCTGTCACACCCCGGTTACTCAGTACGGAGGAATGTCAATGCAGCGACTCAGATTGATTGCGGCGGTCGCCGTTGCCGTCGGGCTTCTCGCCGCGCCGGCGCGGGCGCAATCCACGGCCACGCTCCAGGGAGTGGTCACCGACGCGCAGGGTGGCGTGATGCCCGGCGTGTCGGTCACGATCCGCAACACCGCGACCGGCTCCGAGCGCGTCTTGATGACGACGGCCGCCGGAGAGTACGTGGCGGCGTCGCTGCAGCCGGGCCACTATCAGGTGGTGAGCCACATCGACGGATTTTCGGAGCAGACGCGTGATCTGGATCTGGGCGTCGCGCAGACGGTCGTCCTCAACGTGAAGCTCAACGTCGGAACGCTCGCCGAAAACGTGACGGTCAGCGGTGCGGCGCCGCTCATCGAGACCGCCACCGTGTCGGTCGGTCAGGTGATGGCCGAGCGCACGGTGCAGGAGATCCCGCTCAACGGCCGGCACTTCGTCGACCTCGGGCCGCTGATGCCCGGCGGCGTCACGCCGCCCCAGAACGCCGGACTCAGCGCGCCGCTGCGCGGTCAGGGATCCTTCTCGTTCTTCTCGGCGGGCAACCGCGAGACCTCCGTCAACTTCATGCTCAACGGCATCAACCTGAACGACCTGTCGAACAGTCAGGTGACGTTCCAGCCGTCGATTAACACCGTCTCGGAGTTCAAGGTCGACAACTCGACGTTCAGCGCGGAGTACGGCCGCAACTCCGGTGCGATCGTCAACGTCGCGACGCGGTCTGGCGCCAACGCCTTTCACGGCGAGGGGTTCGAGTTCTACCGGGACGACAAATACGACTCGCGCAATGTCTTCAACCCCGAGCCAAACACGAAGTCGCCGTTCAACCGCAAGCAGTTCGGCTTCAACCTCGGCGGTCCGATCGTGAAGAACAAGACGTTCTTCTTCTTCAGCTACGAAGGGCTGCGCCACGTGCAGGGCGTCGACTTGAATTCGGGCGTGCTGACCGGCGCGCAGCGCGCGGGGGTGACCGATCCGTTGGCGAGACGGCTCCTCCAGTACATCCCGGTGGGCAACACCACCGACGCGAACGGTCAGGCGCGGCTTCTGGCGTCGGGCATCGCGCCGGTCAACATCGACCAGTACACCATGGACGTCCGGCACACCATCAGGCAGAACGACGAACTGCACGGGTACTACGCGTTTCAGCGCGATCTCCGGCAGGAGCCGAATGCGCAGGGCAACACCGTCCCGGGGTTCGGCGACCAGCGCGGCGCGCACCGGCAGATCATGACGCTGAACGAAACGCACATCTTCAGCCAGGCGCTCGTGAACGAGGCGCGGGCCGGCTTCAACAGGATCAACATCAGCTTCAACCCTTCAGTCGTCGTCAACCCGGCGGACCTGGGGATCAGCAACGGCATCAACTTTCCGATTGCACTGCCGCAAATCAGCATCACCGCCCTCGGGTTGAACATCGGCGGACCGGCGGGTTTCCCGTCGGGGCGCACGGTGACGACCTCGGTCGCGTCCGACACCGCCACCTACCTGCACGGGAACCACATCGTCAAGTTCGGCGGCGAGTTCAGACGGGCGTCGGTGGCCACATTCGCGGGCGATCCCGGCTCGTTCACGTATGCGACCGTCGCGGCCTTTCAAACCGGGTTGGGCAATGCGTTCAACATCACGCTTGGCGATCGTTCGGTGGATCTCCTGATCAATACGGTCGGCGCCTTCGTGCAGGACAGCATCTCCCTCGGGTCGCGAGTGAAGCTGGACGTCGGGCTGCGGTACGACTACATCGGCGCGCCGACGGAGCCGGACAACAAGCTCGTGTTCTTCGACGCGTCGAAGAACGCGCTCGTGCGGCTGGGCGCCGGCATTGACCAGCCTCACAAGAACGGCAGCGATCTCCAGCCGCGCCTCGGCATCATCTGGAATCCGACGGCCGACGGGAAACTCGCCGTCCGCGGCGCGTACGCCGTGATGGTGAACCAGACCAACACGGGGTACATCGCCGGGTCGTCCTCCAATCCACCGCTGGCGGTACCGCTGAACGTGGCGGGCGCAGTCCGGCTCGACAGCGCGCTCGCCACCGCGCAGGCGTCCGGTCTCGCGCCGACCACGACGAACCCGAACTTCCAACCGGGCCGCATGCAGACGTGGAACGTCAACGTCGAACGCGAGTTCGGCGCGACCGGTTTCATGGTCGGCTATTTCGGCTCGCACGGCGACCGTCTGCGCATCCCGATCAACATCAACCAGTTCGTCAACGGCGTGCGCCCGTTCCCGGCGCTATCGGCGACGAGCCCGATTTCGCCCGGCGCGGCGCTCGGCAACATCACCGAGGTCGAAAGTACGGGCTACTCCGACTACAAGGGTCTGTGGATCACCGCGAACCGGCGGATGTCGAAGGGCGTGCAGCTCAGCGCGTCGTACACGCTGTCGAAGTCGACCGACACCAACTCGTACGACGCCGCGCTGACCGCCCAGGACAGCTTCAACCTGGCCGGCAGCGAAGGACCGTCGGACTTCGACACGCGGCACCGCTTCAGCTTGAACGGCACGTACGAGCTGCCGTTTCACGGCAACCGATTCGCGGACGGCTGGCAGGTGGGCGGCGTCGTACAGGTGCAGTCCGGCAACCCCTTGAACGTGCTCACGAACATCAACACCTTCACCGGCGTCGGGACCGTGCGGCCGGATCTGATCGGCGATCCGTCGATCATCGGGTCTCAAACCCAGTGGTTCGCCAACAGCGTCTGCGATCCCCGCGTCGCCGCTGGCGGCGTGGGCGCATGCACGTCGAGCTCCGTGTTCGCGCTGCCGGTCAACGCGGCTGGCGTGACACATTTCGGCAACCTGCCGCGGAACGCGATCCTCGGGCCTGGCTTCAGCGACGTGGATCTGTCGCTGATCAAGAACGTGAAGCTGACCGGATCCTCGCGCGTCCAGCTGCGCGTCGAGGTGTTCAACCTGTTCGACGTGGCGAACCTGGGACAGCCGGGCCGGATCGCGATCGTCGGCAGCACGTCGTTCGGCGTGATCACGAACACCCGCTTCGCGACCGGCGACTCCGGGTCGTCGCGGCAGGTGCAGTTCGCGGCGAAGTTCCTCTTCTAGGTCAGGTAGGTCGGGTAGGTCGCGATACACTACGGCGCATGCCAACCTTGCGTCGAGTGTTTCCGGCCTGCCTGGCCGCTCTCGTGTTCGTCACGCCGTCCGCGCAGGCTCCTGCGCCGTTCCGTCTCGAAGAAACCACCATCGCCCAAATCCACTCGGCGTTCCGCGACGGGTCGCTAACCTGCCGCGGGCTGGTCGAGCAGTATCTGAAGCGCATCGACGCGTACGACAAGACGGGCGCGGCGCTGAACGCGATCGTGATGACGAATCCGGACGCGCTGAAGACGGCCGACGATCTCGATCGCCGCTTCCAGCAGTCCGGCCCCGTCGGGCCGATGCATTGCATCCCGATCCTCGTGAAGGACAACTACGAGACCGCCGACATGCCGACGACCGCGGGCTCGCTGTCACTGCAGGGCATGATGACCGGCAAGGACGCGTTCGTCGTGAAGCGTCTGCGCGATGCGGGCGCGGTGATGATCGCGAAGTCAAACATGGCGGAGTTCGCGTTCAGCCCGATCGAGACAGTGAACTCGATTCTCCCAGGCTACACGCGTAACCCATACGACACGAGCCGCGTGACTGCCGGCTCCAGCGGCGGGTCGGCCGCCGGCACTGCCGCGAATTTCGCCGTCTTCGGACTGGCCAGTGATACCGGCGATTCCATCCGCGGCCCGGCCGCGCATCAGGCGCTGGTCGGTTTGCGCTCGACGATGGGTCTGGTCAGCCGATCGGGTGTGGTGCCCCTGAATCTTGGCGCCGACATCGCCGGCGCGGTGACGCGCACGGTTGCCGACACGGCGGCCGTGCTGCAGGTGATCGCCGGGCCGGATCCAAGCGACCCGATCACGGCGGACGGTCGCGATCACGTGGCCACCAACTACGCGGCCTCGTTGCGCGCCGACGGCTTGAAGGGCGCGCGCATCGGCGTCCTGCATCAGGCGTACGACACGCCGACGCTTGATCGCGACGTCGACGCGGTGTTCACGAGCACGATCGGCGAACTGCGTAGCCTCGGCGCAGAGGTGATCGATCCGGTGGACGTGGCGGGTCTCACCGAGATGCGGAGCGGGCAGGGCGGTGGGTGCAATCAGTTCAAGTACGACCTGAACCGGTATCTCGCGCGGCTGGGCGACAAGGCGCCGATGCACTCGCTCGAGGAGATCATCAAGTCGCGCCGCTTCCATCCCTCGATTCAGGCGCGGCTCGAGAGCGCCCAGGCCAGCGACGATACGCCGGGTCAGACGCCAGGGTGCCTCGGCCGCGACGTGTACCGCGACAGGCTGCGCGCGGGCGTGTTGGCGCTGATGGACGCGTCGCACCTTGACGCGCTGATCTATCCGACGTGGAGCAACCCGCCGCGTCTCATCGGCGACCTCAACACGCCGGGCGGTGACAACAGCCAGCTGTTTGCGCCGAGCACCGGCTTCCCCGCGATTACCGTCCCGATGGGCTTCACGCGCGGCGGCACGCTGCCGGCGGGGCTGCAGTTCTTCGGTCGCCCGTGGAGCGAAGCCGCGCTGCTCACGCTCGCCTACGCGTACGAGCAGGCCATGCACCATCGTCACCCGCCCGCGGCGACGCCTCCGCTCCGGTAGAATAAAGCTCTCCACCGTGGTGGATTGTTGTAATCCGATGAAGAAGATCCTCATTGCCAACCGTGGCGAGATCGCCGTGCGCATTATCCGGGCGTGCCGCGAGCTGGGCGTGTCACCCGTCGCGGTCTATTCCGAATGCGATCGAACCGCGCTGCACGTGCGCTATGCGGACGAGGCGTATGCGATCGGCCCGAGCGCGCCGCGCGAAAGTTATCTGCGCATCGACGCGCTGATCGACGCCGCGAAACGATCCGGCGCCGACGGCGTGCATCCCGGCTACGGGTTCCTGGCGGAGAACGAAGACTTCGCCGCGGCGGTGCGTGATGCCGGCCTGACGTTCATCGGCCCGACACCGGAAGCGATCGAGATGATGGGCAGCAAAACTGCCGCGCGGACAGCCGCAAGGCGCGCCGGCGTCCCGGTTGTGCCCGGCACGGAAGATCCGCTCGCGCCTGAGGTGCCGGATGCGGACATCGCGAAAGCGGCCGCGGCGATCGGATACCCGCTGCTCGTGAAAGCGGTCGCCGGCGGCGGTGGCAAGGGCATGCGGACGGTCACCGACCCCGCGGATCTCGCTGACGCGGTGCGCGCGGCGAGATCGGAAGCCGGCGCCGCGTTTGGTGACGCGGCTGTCTACCTCGAGCGTCGGTTGACGCGCCCGCGCCACATCGAAGTGCAGCTACTCGGCGACGCGCACGGCGCGGTGCTGCCGTTCGTCGAGCGCGAATGCTCGATTCAGCGTCGCCACCAGAAGGTCGTGGAAGAAACGCCGTCGCTTGCCGTCTCGCCCGCGCTCCGCTCGGCGATGACATCGGCTGCGGCGGGCGTCGCGAAAGCAGTGGGCTACACCAACGCGGGCACGATCGAATTTCTCCTGGACGAAGACGGCCGCTTCTATTTCCTGGAGATGAACACGCGGCTGCAGGTCGAGCACCCGATCACCGAGATGGTGACGGGCGTCGATCTCGTCCGCTGGCAGATCCGGATCGCGCGTGGCGAGAAGCTCGACCTCGATCCCGCGCAGCTCCTGACGCCGCGCGGCCACGCAATCGAGTGCCGCATCTATGCGGAAGATCCCGACAACAACTTCCTGCCGTCACCGGGACGGATCCAGCACTTGCGCGTGCCGGCCGGACCCGGCATCCGCGACGACAGCGGCGCGACCGCCGGCCTCGACGTCCCGATCTTCTACGACCCGATGATTTCGAAGCTCGTCGCCTGGGCCGAAGATCGCCCGCTCGCCATCAGCCGCATGCGTCGCGCGCTCGGCGAGTACCTCGTCACCGGCATCAAGACGACGGTGCCGTTCTTTTCGTGGCTGCTCGCGCAGCCGGAATTTGCCGACGGCCGGTTTCACACCACGTACCTCGACGAAGTGCTGAAGGCGCGCAACGGCCGGCCGTTCGTTGAGGCGCCGCCGGAGACTGAAGACATCGCGGCGATCGCCGCGGCGATGGAAGCCGTCCTGTCGCCATCGGCGCTGATGGCCGACGCGTCCGGCGCGTCAACCTCAAACGCCAGCGCGCGACGCTGGCGGGCGCAGGCGCGCGCCGAGGGATTACGCTAACGTGCAATACGAGGTCGAAATCGGCGGACGCCGGCGGCAGGTCGTGGTCACGCGTGCGGGCGGCGGTTTTACCGTCTCCCTCGACGGGCGCACGCGGCACGTCGACGCCGCGCGTATCGACGCGCACACGCTGTCTCTGCTGATCGGCGTAGAGGACCGCGTTCACGCCGTCCCGAACAACGCGACGATGTCGTCGAACGAAGTCAGCGTCGCCACCGACCCGGTCAGCGGCCAGCTGACCGTGCATGTCAGGTCCACGCCGGTTGCCATCTCCCTGAACGGGCGGCGGCGCTGGGGCCGAAAAGACGAAGGCGGCAGCACGGGATCGGGTCCGCAGCGTCTCGCGGCGCCGATGCCTGGCAAAGTGGTCCGCGTGCTCGTCACCGTAGGCGATCGCGTGCTCGCGCGTCAGCCGGTGGTGGTGGTCGAAGCGATGAAGATGGAGAACGAACTGCGCGCCAGCCGGGAAGGCACGGTCACCGAGATCCACGTTCGCGAGGGGATGTCGGTTGATGCCGGCGCGCTGCTTCTCGTCATTCAGTGAAGTTCTTCAAGCGCCTCCACGGCCATCCGGTCCTGCGTTTCACCACCATCTGTCTGATGATGGTGGTGGCCCTGCTGGCGGCGTCGATCGTGGCGTCAGTGACGGTGGATCTTGGACCGGCCGTTCGCGCCAGAGCTGAAGACGCCGGCTCCAAGTACATCGAGCGCCCGATGCACATCGGCGCGCTCAAGATCCGCCTCTTCACCGGCAAGGTCATCGTCGAGAATCTGACGATCGACGGCCTGCACCCAGGCGATCGCCCGTTCTTCACCGCCAGGCAGGTGGCCGTTGCGCTCGACTGGATTCCTGCCTTCAATCTGAAACCGGACATCACGATCAGTTCCGTGGAGATGACCGACTGGCAGATGCTCGTCGAAAAGTGGGAGAACCAGCACAACTTCCCGCGCTTCAACCACGACGACGGCCAGCCGCCGGGGCCGAAGCGCGTGACGACGACGCTGAAGTACCTGCGGGCGTATCGTGGCCAGTTCACGTTCGAGGATCACGAGACGCCGTGGAGCGTGGTCTGCCGCAACCTCGACATCAACATGGGCAACCTCCCGAAGTACCACGGGAGCGCCACGTTTCACGGCGGCACGGTCACGATCCAGGACTTCGTGCCGATGTACGCGAACATGAAAGCGCTGTTTGTCATCGACGGCTCGCGCATCCACCTCGATCGCATCGACATGGACACCGACGGCGCGATGACCGTGGCGACAGGCGATGTGGATATGGCGCACTGGCCGAACCAGGGCTATCAGGTGAAGTCGCGCGTGAACTTCCCGCGCATGCGCGAGCTGTTCTTCAAGGACGAACCCTGGCGCATCTCCGGCGACGGCGCATTCACCGGATCCTTCCGGCTGTTCAAGACCGGCGAGGACACGAATCGCGATCTGACGGGCACGTTTGCCAGCGAGCTGGCGGGCCTGAACGACTACCGTTTTCCGAACCTGTACGGATCGCTGCGCTGGTCGCAGCACGGCTTCGACGTCTGGGATGCCGGCTCGCAGTTCTACGGTGGCGATGCGAAGTTCGTGTACGGGATCAAACCGTTCGGGCAGAAGACCAAGCCTGCGCATCATTTCGACGCCACGCTGACCGACGTCGATCTGGCGCGTTTCACCGACTTCCAGCAACTCCCGGGACTGCGCTTCGCGGGCACGGCCTCGCT
>JAYVMG010000385.1:0-3112 GCA_043759095.1 Acidobacteriota bacterium
GTCTGCGCCATGTTGAAGTTCTCGCGCGCTTCCGGATCAAGCGCGCCCGATAGCGTTCATACGACGCGAGGCTGTCGAAGGCGATCAGGCCCCACGCCACGTTGTTCGTGCCTTCGTGCGGAAGAAAGTACCCGACCAGGTGGCCGCCGCATCGAGGAATGATCCGACCCAAATTCTCGGCGTACGTCTTGAACCCGTCGCGCTGGAATGGATCGATCTCGTAGCGGATCACGCAGGTGATCGTCATAACTCTCCCCTTGGTGGCCGATCTGGTCGGCGCATCGCCACAGCCAAGCGTCAGCGCCGCGCCCGTCGCGACGATAACCCCAAGGGCTTCGCGGCGCCCCATCTGTTCGCTCGAGAACCTCGTCGGACGCATGATGTCCAGTCTTTAGTTCCGCGTGACGTGCGCCGACACCGCGAGCCACCGACCGTCGCGCCGCGCCCAGACGTCCGTGTAGCGTCCCGACGCCTGGCGTCCGTCGACGCTGAACGTCGTGCGCGCATGAATGATCGCGACGTCGCCCATCACCCGCACGTTGACGTCGTGCGCCTGGAGGTTGGCGATCGCGACGCACTGCGCCGTCCGCTCGAGGAATTGCGCGCGATCGATCAGCGATCCATCAGGCAGCGAGCAGAAGAAATCGTCGGCGAGCATCTCGTTGAAGCGCCGGACGTCTCATGTGCGCAATCCTCTCCGTGTCATGTTGTCCGCCTTCAGCGTATTGAGTGCCGGGCATGGACACTTCGTTTTTTGTATACGTGTGAATGTCTCAGCCGCCAGGCCAAGGCGCGCGGATGGGCATTGGGTGTGTCGCTGACCTGAAACGAACGCCGCAGAACTTCGTAGTCGCGGAAGTACTCGACGTGAATCGCGTCGCTGTTCTGCATCTCGATCCGGAAGGCGCCGAGCGCCTCACGCGATTCGAGGTGATTGCTGGTATCGGTGGTGTAGTTCAGGCTGCCTTCGACGTAGAACTTCCGAATCGTCTTCGCCTGCGCAGGCCGGGGACTGAAACGTCCCGACGCGTAGTTCCGACGGAAGTCCGTGCGCGGCAGAAAGCCGACCTCGGGATTGAAGTTGCCAGGCACGACGAGGCGATCGATCTGGAGGCCGTAGCGATCCGCCGCGTAGGTGAACTGCCCGCGATCGCTGAGATCGTCTCCGTTCTTGGTTGGTGTGTGCGACTTCGAGACGTAGTCGTTGACGTAGCGGTTCTGAACGAAGGAGAAGTTAGGGGTTGTAAGAGAATAACTGCTTGTACTGTTGAGCGGCGAGTAGTACGCTGCGCCCGTGGAGTTGGCCACGCTGCGGGCAAAGCATGCCGCGCTGTCGCCCCTGTTCACGGAGCGGTCGCGCCGGTGTGGGCGGCGACTGAGGCCCACGCGATCAGCTACGGCGGCACGGCGATGGTCGCCCGAGCCACGGGCATCGCGGCCTCGACGATCCAGCGGGGACGGCGTGAGTTGGCGGCGGGCCTGCCGCCACGCTGCTGCGCGATTTGGACGCGTTGGTCGAGCCGACCGCGCCGGGCGATCCCGACTCGCCGCTGCGGTGGACGTGTCTGAGCGCGCGGACGTTGGCCGTGGCCCTCGACACCCTGGGCCACCGCGTGAGCCACACGGTGGTCGCCGAGTTGTTGCACGGACTGGGCTACAGCCTGCAGGGCAACGTCAAGACCCGCGAGGGCCGCCAGCACGTTGATCGGAACGCGCAGTTTCGGTACATCGCCCGGCGCGTGCGAGGTGCGCAACGACAGCAGCAGCCGACGATCTCGGCCGACACCAAAACGAAGGAACTGGTCGGCGCGTTCAAGAACGCGGGCCGCACCTGGCGCCCGGCGAAGACGCCGCGACGGGTGCGAGTCCACGACTTCGTGATCCCGGCCACCGCCACCACGGGCGGGAAGGCCATTCCGTACGGCGTCTACGATCTGCAACGCAGCGAAGGCTGGGTGTGAGCGTCGGGATCGATCACGACACCGCGCGCGTCGCTGTGCGGTCGATCCAGCGCTGGTGGCAGCACATGGGACGCCCGGTGTATCGACAGGCCCAGTCGCTGTTGATCACGGCGGATGCGGGCGGGAGCAACGGGGCGCGTCTGCGATTGTGGAAGTGGGAACTGCAGCGTCTCGCGAATCGGACCGGCCTGGCGATCACGGTCTGCCACTTTCCGCCTGGCACGAGCACGTGGAACAAGATCGAGCATCGGCTGTTTTCGCACATCGCCATGGATTGGCGCGGCACACCGCTCGTCGACTTGGCCACGATCGTGAGCCTGATTGGGTCGACGCACAGTCGGTCCGGCCTCCGCGTTCGGTCGGAGCTCGACCGAGGCCGGTACCCGGATGAGGTCACCGTCACCGACGCGCAGCTGGCGACGGTACACCTCGAGCGGCATCGGTTTCACGGCGACTGGAACTACACGATCCATCCCGCCACGCTGAGAGCAGAATAAGTCAGTAATTGTCTGACAGCCGCTTACCGTCGAGTCCGGCCAGCTCGTTCCCGCCGGGCGCGAGTGATGATGTCGAGCGCTGGGTGAAGAGTGCGCCGATGGCGCTGCGCCGGAGGATGTCGCGGCGTACCCGCAACACGGTGAAGTCGGTCCGCGCCGCATTCGCGATCGCATCGCTGTCGCTGGCAATGTTCAGGGCGCCGATCGTCCACTTCCCCGCCCGCCCGCTCTCGAGCCCGATGCGCCGGCTGTAGAAAATCGTCGGCGCGTCGGTCGAGCCGCTGGCCGCGTTGCTGCCCGTCAGCGGCGGGCCGCCGCCGCCGACGCCGCCGAAGGTGAAGAGCCCCTGACCCTCGAGGAAGAAATCGCGCTTTTCGGGAAACAGCAGGCTGAACCGCGTCAGGTTGACCTGCACTTCGTCGGCTTCGACTTGCGCGAAGTCGGTAGGCCGGCGTCGATCAAGTCAGTATACTTCGGCATTGCACCTGAATGATATCTGATATATTATTTCTGGAGAAATGTCGCACTCGTCTCCAGCCGCCAACGCAGGCCCTTCGGCCGAAGGCGCCGTCGTCACCAAGGCCGCGCTGCGCGCCGCCAGTGCGCTGGGCCTCACGAACAAAGCACTCGCCCGCATTCTCGGGGTGTCCGAAG
>JAYVMG010000386.1:0-3111 GCA_043759095.1 Acidobacteriota bacterium
CCCAAACCAGCGACATATCAGTCCAGTAACAGACTCAAATACAATAACTTACGCTGCCTCACGCCTCCTCATTCACAGCGTCTTGAATGCAGTCTCGGCCGTTGGTATCGCCGTTGCGATAGCGTGCAGTCATGAGATCCCAACCTGTCACTGCCAGCCAGAGTCACCGCATCGTCGCCGGTATACCGTTCGTCGAGTCGCTCGCACGGCGTATGGCCGCGTCGATGCCGAACTCGATCGACATCGGCGATCTCGTCCAGGATGGTGTGCTGGGTTTGATCGACGCCGCGAACCGCTTTGATGAAGATCGCGGCATCAAGTTCGAAACGTTCGCCGAGCGGCGCGTGCGCGGCGCGATGATCGATGCGCTCCGCAAGGATGCGTGGCCGCGCGGCGTGCGGCGTCAGCGGCGCGAGCTGGAGGCGGCGCGCGAAGCGTTGCGCCGCGAGCTGGGACACGAGCCGTCGATGGCCGAACTCGCCGCGCGCGTCGGCTCGGACGAGAAACGCCTGAGCCGCACGATCGTGCGCATCAACACCATCGAGGCGACGTCGCCGCTCAACACCGGCGAGCACATGGACGAAAGTTCGCTGCCGACGGCGCTCGTGCCGTCCGAGCCGGAATCACCAGACGCGGCCTACGAGCGCTGCGAAACGCGCGACCGTGTGCGCGCCGCGATTCAATCGCTGCCCTGGCGCGAGCGCAAAGTGATCGGCCTCTATTACTACGGCGAAGTGACAATGAAACACATCGGCGCGGAAATCGGCGTCAACGAATCGCGCGTGTCGCAGTTGCACGCGCGGGCGATTCGGCGCTTGCGCGACGCGCTGGGTGAGATGAATCAGCAGAGCGTCGCCGAGATGCGCCGTCAGCTGATCGTGTTCGCCAGCAAGAAGCCGATGGCCAGGGTCGGCGCCGGCATGGTGCCGATGAAGGCCAACACGACGTTCACGGCCGAGACGGTTGCATCGCCGCAGTCTGTCGTGATGCCGTTCAAGGCGTCGAGCAAACGGCCCGCGCCTGCGAAGGCCACGCTACGGATGCCGCGGCAGAGACAGCAGATGGCGGCAGCTCGATAAAGTTAGAACTAAGAACTGAGAAGTTAGAACTGGAAGTGTGGAAGTTTGCCTTCTAAGTTCTGACTTCTTAGTTCTAACTTAATCCGTCCTTCACCGCTCTCAACAGATCTCTGAGCCGGAACGGCTTGGCGAGCCACCGGCAACCGCTCTCCTCGAGAAATTTCTCCGCATCGGTGCCGACGACGTCGCCCGTCACGAAGATCACGCGCTTCGCCAACCCTGGCGCTGCGGCTGACAGCATGCGGTAGAACGCCATCCCATCCATGCGCGGCATCTTCAGGTCGCAGATCACCAGATCGAACGACTGCGCACCAACCTTGTTCAGCGCTTCTTCGCCGTCGGGCGCGTAGTCGACGATGTATCCCGCATCGCGCAGCGCTTCGACCACGGCGCTCGCCAGCTTCGCCTCGTCTTCGACGATGAGGATCGAGGCGCCGGCCACCGCCTCGATCGGACCGTCGAGTCTGGCGTGCGGCGCCGTTACGGGCGCCAGTTTCGCGCCGGTCACAGGCAGCTCCACATAGAACGACGCGCCGATGTTTGGTCGCGACTCGAGACGGATCCGGCCGCCATGCTCCTGGACAATCGCGTACGCGACGGACAGTCCCAGTCCCGTCCCCTTACCGACTTCTTTCGTCGTGAAAAATGGCTCGAAAATCTTCGGTTGCAGATCGTCCGGAATGCCCGGGCCATCGTCGTTGATCTCGAGGATGACCGATTCCTGATCTGCGTCGTGCCACGTGCGCAGGACGAGGATGCCGCGGCCATTGGCCGACAGCATGGCCTGCTCGGCGTTGATGACCAGATTCAGCAACACCTGCTGCACCTGATGACCGTCGGCGAACACGTTGGGGAGGCCGGCCGCGAGCGCGTCGATGACGGTGATGTTCGTGACGCGTTGTTCGTACGCGCGCAGCGCGAGCGTTTCGCGCACCACTTGATTGACGTCCACCATCGCGCGCGTCGTCTGTCGCTTGCGCGCAAACGTCAACAGGTTCCGCACAATGCGCGCGGCGCGCTCGGATTCCGAGAAAATGATTTCAAGCCCGCGCCGGACCGGTTCCTCCAGCGTCGTGCGCTGCGAGAGACGCTCGGCCCAGCTCAGGATGGTCGCGAGGGGATTGTTGAGCTCGTGCGCGACGCCGGACACCGTTTGCCCGAGCGCGGCCATCTTCTCGGCCTGGAGCAGTTGATGGTAGATGTCGCGCGTTTCGTCGTCGAGCTTCTTGCGCTCGCTGACGTCGCGGACCAGCGCTTCGATGCGCACCGAGCGATCGGCAGCGGGCGCGTCCGCGCGCGCCGTCAGCTCGACCCACACCGGATTGCTGTCCGCGCGCCGCAACCGGAGCAGATAGTCGTTGACGGAGCCGTCGGTGCTGAGGCGCTCGAGCAGGGCGATGCGCGCCTGCGGATCGATGAAGCGATCGCGATCGAACGGGCACACACCCTGTTCCGGCGCATCGCTGGCGTAGCCGAAGATCAGCTTGAGATGAGGATTGGCGGCGATCGTCGACGTCGTCTCGGAACCGAGTATCCCGATGTAGACGCCTTCATGCACCGCCTCGAA
Source organism: Acidobacteriota bacterium (assembly GCA_043759095.1). Classification (GTDB taxonomy): domain Bacteria; phylum Acidobacteriota; class Vicinamibacteria; order Vicinamibacterales; family CAVVIG01; genus CAVQFC01. Next base: position 2,647 of record JAYVMG010000386.1, read on the forward strand.
CAGCCGGGCGAACGCCGCTGCGCGTTTTTCCACGCAGCGATTATAGGGCTCAGGGCTGATGGCTCAGAGCCATCGATCCGCCGCCGGCAAGCCTTCAGCCCTCAGCCCTCAGCCCTTTTTAGTGGTCTGTATGAGGCATCGGCGTTGGCGTATGACCCGTACCCGGGCGGTTCCACTTCTTTTCGATCGCCGCGCGAATCGACGTGAGGCTGGCGCCCGTTCGGTGCATCTGCATGGCTTCGTTCGCCACGTCGAGGCAGACCGCGCAGTCGAGACCGTGCGGCTCCCACTCGGTGACGTCGCCCGCCGAATTCCGCGCCTTCACGAAGCAGTCGTCGTTGCCCCGATGGCCTTCGCGCTCGCAGCCGCAGAAGCACGGCACGTAGCCGAGCACCTCGGGATGCTCGGCGGCGAACTGGTACACGGCGCGCACGGTTTCCATCGGCCGCGGCGGCGCATACGCCT
>JAYVMG010000387.1:0-3109 GCA_043759095.1 Acidobacteriota bacterium
CAGCCGCGCGCCGGGGACCCCGAAAAAGGCGAGAGCGCGTACTTCCTGAGCATCAACCGGAACAAGGAGAGCGTGACGCTCGACTTCAAGCATCCGGACGGGCGCGCGCTCCTCGAACAGTTGATCGCGAAGGCCGACGTCCTCGTCGAGAACTTCCGTCCCGGCACGCTGACTAAACTGGGTCTCGACTACGACACGCTGTCGAAGAAATATCCGCAGCTCGTCTACTGCTCCATTTCCGGTTTCGGCCACACCGGCCCGCGGTGGAAGCAGCCGGGGTACGACGCGGTCATGCAGGCCGAGGGCGGTCTGATGAGCATCACCGGCGCGGCCGACGGCCCGCCGTACCGCCTCGGCGTGGCGATCGTGGATATCGTCTCCGGCATGTTCGCCGCCTACGGCGTCGCGATGGCGCTCCTCGCGCGCGAGCGCAGCGGCAAGGGTCAGGAAGTCGATCTCGCGATGCTCGACGCCACCGTCGCGCTGCTCACCTATCAGGCCGGCAACTATTTCGCGACCGGCCAGGTGCCGTCGCGCCTCGGAAACCGGCATCCGAGCATCGTGCCCTACGAAACATTCGCGGCGTCGGATGGCGACTTTGTGATCGCCGTCGGCAACGACGATCAGTGGCGCACATTCTGCGCAGTCGCCGGGCTGCCCGGGGACGAACGGTTCATCACCAACCGGCAGCGGGTTTCGGCGTACGACGCGCTGCGCCCGTTCGTCGCCGATCGTCTGCGCGCCGAACCACGACAGTTCTGGATCGACGGTCTGACGAAGGCCGGTGTCCCGTGCGGATCGGTGCGCAACTTCGAAGAGCTGTTCGCCGACCCGCAGCTCGACGCGCGTGAAATGATCACGATGGTCGAGCACGCGACGATCGGGCCGCTGCGCGCGCTCGGCATACCGGTCAAATTGTCGGCGACACCGGGCGCGGTCCGCACGCCGCCGCCCACCCTCGGCCAGCACACCGACGCGGTGCTGCAGCACGATCTTGAACTCAGCGCCGACGCCATCGCCGCATTGCGCCAGCAGAAGGTCATCTAACCGCCATGGAAATTTCTCTCGTCCGCAGACGCCTCACCGAGACCATCGAGCGCGCGAAAAAGCAGGCGGCTGAACGGCGTGGACGCACGGATCAGGCGTCTCGCGAGTTCGAGGTGTTCCTGCAGAAAATCGCGGCGCCGCTCTTCCGCCAGGTCGCCAACGCGCTGAAAGTCGACGGCTACACCTTCACCGTCTTCACGCCTTCAGGCAGCGTCAGGCTGATGTCGGATCGCGCCGCCGAGGACTACATCGAGGTCACGCTCGACACGAGCGACGATCCGCCGCGCGTGATGGGACAGACGAGCCGCAACCGCGGCCGCCGCGTGATCGATGCCGAGCGCGCCATCGGCACGCCGGACACGATGACGGAAGAGGATGTGCTGGAGTTTCTGCTGACGGAGTTGCAAGCGTTCGTGGAGCGATAAGAAAAAACCGCAGAGAGCGGTTCTTTCTGATCCGTTAAGCGAAGTGCTCGGCGAACGTCGTATCGAGCCCCTGGCGGTTGAGCGCGGCGAGGAACCCGGGGCGATCGGGTGAATGACGATACGCGTCGCCCGCAGTGACGCTGCCGCTCTGCACGAGACCGACCAACGCGTCGTTGAGCGGCATCATCCCGTAGCGCCGTCCGCCTTCGATGGCCATCGGCAGCTGCGACGTCTTGCCTTCCGCGATCACACCCGAGACGGCCGGCGTATTCAGCAGCACCTCGCGCGCGGGCAGGCGGCCGCCGCCAATCTTGCGCAGCAGCACCTGCGCGATGACGCCGCGCAGCGAATCGGACAGCGCCATCTGCACCTGACGCCGGTATTCGGGGGCGTAGAGATCGATGATGCGGTCGATCGCGCCGGTCGCGGTGTGCGCCGAGAAACCGCCGATCACCAGCCGCCCCGCCGCTGCCGCCTCAAGCGCCACGTTCATCAGCGGACCCGTGCGCAGATCCTCGATCACCAGGACGTCGGGGTCCTCGCGCAACGCGGCGCGCGCCTCCGCGAGCATGTCCTCGTCGCCGCCGCGCACTTCGCGCTGGCTGATGAACGAGCTCCCGCGCTCGTGCCGGATGTTGATCTCGCGCTCGATCGTGATGATGTGATCGCGGCGCGTGCGGTTCATCAAATCCACCAACGCCGCCATCGTCGTGCGCTTGCCGCTCGAGCGCAGGCCAGCCACCAGGATGAGCCCTTCCGGCTCGATCGCCAGCGACTGCACCTGCTTCGGCAGACCGAGTTGATCCGCTGACACCGAACGCGTCGGCATCAGCCGGAAGACGCCGCCCGGACCGCGCTGATCGCGGAAGCTCATGCAGCGGACGCGCCCGACGCCCTCGATGTCGCAGATCCATTCGGTGGCGGCGCCGGTGCGGAGCGCTTCGTGGCTGCGCTCGGGCATCAGCGTGAGCAGCAGTGATTCGACGTCGCGGCCGACATGCACCGGCTCGCCGGCGAGCATCTGCAGCTCGCCGTCGACGCGCACGGACGGCCGTGAGTCGGACGAGAGATACAGCGTGGACGCGCCACGCGCGGACGACACGCGAAGCAGACGCTCCAGGCCCGACAGCGTCGGATCCTCGACGGCCGGCGGTGGCGCCTCCGAACGAATCGGGTTGCGCGAGATGTTCAGCACCACGGCCGGCTGCTGCGGCAGCGGCGGAACCGAGCGAGGTTCGGCCGTCGACGCCTGACGAGGCGGCTCGACCGAGGCAACCATTGGCGGCGCGATAGGCGCGACAATTGACGGCGCAGGCTGCGGTGGCTCGACCGGCGCGGCAATCGGCGGCGCGTCGTACGTTTCTTCTGCGACGGTCATCGGCGACGCGACATGTCCCGGCCACAGTTGCCCCGCGTCGGGCAGCAGCAGATCATTGTCGAGTTCGTGGACGTCTTCGATGGCTTCGACCGCTGGAGCGACCGCTTCCACACGCGGCGCGGCGTCCTCGAGGTCCGGCGTGTCGAAGCCAAGCATCTCGACCGGCAGCGCGAAATCGTCAGCCTGCGGCGACGGAGGCGCGAAGAACTCGTCCGGGATGCGATCGTTTTCAGGAATCCGGCGGCGGCGGATCTCGGTC
>JAYVMG010000388.1:0-3103 GCA_043759095.1 Acidobacteriota bacterium
GTCCATCGTCATGCTGACGGGCGACAGCTATGGCACGGCGAAAGCGATCGCGACGGAACTCGGCGTCGATGACTTCCGCGCGGAGCTGCTGCCGGAGGACAAGGTCGCCGTCGTCGAGGAATTGCGGCGGATGCACGGATCGGTGGCAATGGTGGGCGACGGCATCAACGACGCGCCGGCGCTGGCGTCAGCGGACGTCGGGATCGCGATGGGCGTCGCCGGCAGCGATGCGGCGCTCGAAACCGCGGACGTCGCGCTGATGGCCGACGAGCTGCTGCGGATTCCCTACGCGTTCCGGCTGAGCCGCGCGACCGTGCGCAACATCAAGATCAACCTGGCGATTTCCGTGGTCCTGAAGGCCGCGTTCGTCGTGGCGGCCGTGAGCGGGGTCGCGACGCTGTGGATGGCCGTGCTCGCCGACACGGGCGCGTCAGTCCTCGTGATCGCCAACGCGCTGCGGCTGCTGAGGGCCGATTAGCAAGCGCCGGTCACGAGGGGTTCCTCTCCACTACAATGAGCGCCTCCCGTTCACCGGGAGCTTCATGCCATTGGTTCTTGGCACCCGTCTTGGCCCGTACGAAATCGTCGCGCTGCTCGGCGCCGGCGGGATGGGCGAGGTGTATCGCGCGCGCGATACGCGGCTCGATCGCACCGTCGCCGTCAAGATCCTGCCAGCTGCGCTTGCCACCGATCCCCAGTTCCGCGAACGGTTCGATCGCGAGGCCCGCGCGATTTCGCAGTTGACCCACCCGCACATCTGCACGCTGTACGACGTCGGCGAGCAGGAGGGCACGGCCTTCCTCGTGATGGAGCTGCTCGAAGGCGAGACGCTGGAGGCTCGGCTGGTGAATGGAGCCTTGCCGCTCGACGCCGCGCTCGCGTTCGCCATTCAGATCCTGCGAGCGCTCGACGCAGCGCATCGCGCCGGCATCGTCCATCGCGATCTGAAACCGGGCAACATCTTCCTCGTGCGTAGCGGCGGAGCTTCAGCTCCGTCGATCGCCAAGCTCCTGGACTTTGGCCTCGCGAAAACGAACGCGCCCGTGGTGGCCGTGAGCGGCACGATGGTGCCGACGACCCCGCCCAACGTCACGGCCCAAGGCACGATCCTTGGCACGTTCCAGTACATGGCCCCCGAGCAGATCGAAGGGATCGACGCGGATGCGCGGACGGACATCTTTGCGTTCGGCTGCGTCCTGTTCGAGACGGTCACTGGCACGAAGGCGTTCGACGGCAAGACGCGAGCGAGCCTCATCGGCGCGATCCTGAAAGACGAACCGCCGCCGGTGTCGCAGGTGCAGCCGGCCGTACCGGCAGGGCTCAACCACATCGTCGCCACGTGTCTGGCGAAGGATCCCGACGACCGCTGGCAGACGGCGCGCGATCTCCTGCGCGAGCTGAAGTGGGTGGCTGAGGGCGGCGTCTCGTCAGCGGCCCCGACTACCGACTCACGACTCGTGACTCGAAGCAGCACGCTGCCCTGGGCCGTCGCAGGCGCCGCGGTCATTCTTGCATGCGTGCTGCTGATGCTGTGGGCGCCGTGGCGCGCGGCGGCGCCGCCGCGCGTCACGCGCACGACCATCACGACCTCCGGCCCCGCGGCCCTGACGATCACCGGCGTCGATCGCGACCTGGCCCTCTCGCCCGATGGGACACACGTCGTCTATGTCGGAAACAACGGCACGCAGCTCTTCGTCCGCGCGCTCGACACGCTCGAACCGGTGGCGATCGCCACCGGCGGCGACGTGCGGGGCCCATTCGTCTCGCCGGATGGCCAGTGGGTCGGCTTCGTCGACGGCACCACGCTCCGGAAGGTCGCTCTTACCGGCGGCGCGCCGATCACGCTCACCAGCGTCGACGGCATTCCCCGCGGCGCCACATGGGCCCCCGACGACACGATCATCTTCGCGACCAACAACCCGGCGACTGGGCTGCAGCGCGTGTCGGCCGCAGGGGGGATGCCGGAGGTGCTCACGCGGCCCGACCGCGCGCAGGGCGAAGCCGACTCCTTCTGGCCGGAGATCTTGCCCGGCGGCCGCGCCGTGCTCTTCACGATCACGTCGCAGACGGGCGGGCTCGATGCGGCGCAGATAGCGGTGCGTGACCTGCGCACCGGGACGCAAAGAATCCTCGTGCGCGGCGGGAGCCACGGGCGCTACCTGGCCAGCGGGCCTGGCTCGCCGAAGCGCGCCGAGCGCGAAGGCGGCCACCTGGTCTACGTCGCGGCGGGAACGCTGCGCGCGATCCCCTTCGATCCCACCCGGCTGGAGACGCACGGCACGGCCATTCCGGTGCTGCCGCGGCTCGCCACAACGAGCTTCGGCGCGGGCGATTTCGCCGTGGCCGCCGGCGGGACGCTTGTTTACGTGGACGCGCCGGGAAGCCTCGCGGCGAACGCGCGCACGCTCGTGTGGGTCGATCGCACCGGCAACGAGGAGCCGGTCGCCGCGTCGCCACGCGCCTACGTGCATCCGCGCCTCTCGCCTGACGGGACGCGCATCGCGCTCGCCAGCACCGATCAGGAGAACGACATCTGGATCTGGGACCTGAGGCGGGCGACGCTCACGCGCCTGACGCTGGACCCGGGCGAGGACTCGTATCCCGTGTGGACGCCGGACGGCAAGCGAATCGTCTTCAGCTCGAACCGCGACGGCGGCCAGAACAATCTCTGGTGGCAAGCGGCCGACGGTACCGGCACCGCCGAACGGCTGACGACGAGCAGCAATACCCAACTGGTCACCGGGATCACGCCGGATGGGACCGCGGTCGTGTTCTACGAATTGCCGCCGAAGATGGGCCGCGATCTGCTGAAGGTCGCGCTCGACGGGACGCATCGTGTCACCCCGCTGCTTCAGACGAAGTTCGACGAGCTCAACGGGATCGTCTCGCCCGACGGCCGGTGGCTGGCGTACGAGTCCAACAGTTCGGGATCGTTCGAAATCTATGTCCAGCCATTTCCGAACGTCGGCGGCGGCCAGCGGCAAGTCTCGACGGCGGGGGGAAGGCAGCCGCTCTGGGCGCGGAGCGGCAAGGAACTGTTCTATGTCGGTTCCGACGCGGCGCTGCTGAGCGCGCCGGTGGAGGCGAGCGGCACGACGTGGAA
>JAYVMG010000389.1:0-8244 GCA_043759095.1 Acidobacteriota bacterium
CTCACGCTCGTCGTGTCCGCCGCCGAGGCCTGCGCCGCGGTGGCGGCCGACCGCGTCGATCTCGTCGATGAAGACGATGCACGGCGCGTTCTTCTTGCCCTGCTCGAACAGGTCGCGGACACGCGAGGCGCCGACGCCGACGAACATCTCGACGAAATCGGATCCGCTGATCGAGAAGAACGGCACGTTCGCTTCGCCAGCGACCGCGCGCGCGAGCAGCGTTTTGCCAGTGCCGGGCGAACCCATCAACAGCACGCCCTTGGGAATACGTCCACCGAGCTTCTGGAATTTCTGCGGCTCTTTCAGGAACTCGATGATTTCCTGGAGTTCTTCTTTCGCCTCGTCAACGCCGGCGACGTCCTTGAACGTGACTTTCTTCGCGGAACTCGACGAGAGTTTCGCTTTGCTCTTGCCAAACGACAGCGCCTTGTTGCCGCCGCTCTGCATCTGGCGCATGAAGAAGACCCAGAAGCCGATGATGAGAAGGAACGGACCCCACGAGTAGAGGATCGTCGCCCAAGGGCTGGCGGTCGCCTCTTTGGCGGTGACCTGTACGCCCTTTTCGATCAGCTTGTTGACCAGGCCGTCGTATTGCGCGGGCGCGTAGCTCTGGAAATGTTCGTTGACTTTGGTGGTGCCGTTGATTTCCTGGCCCGTGATCGTCACTTTCGCAACGCTGCCCTGATCGGCCCACTGCATGAACTCGCTGAACGTGACGACGCGCTCGGGCTTCTGGAGGTGTGTGGAAAAATTCCAGATCAGTACACCGAGAACGACGAGCGCCATCCAGAACAACAGACTCTTCAACGTCGAGTTCACGCAAAAACCCCTTCTCGTCGCGCAGACCTTCAGGCCTGCCTAAGTTTCAAGATTATCACTTCTTGCGCGGGGTCGGTTACTCGAAAAGCCTCATCAATTCCGAAGCCGGCGACCCACACAATCCGATCGGTTTCGTCAACCACCAGCGGCACTCTGTCGCGTTCGGCGCGCGCGACTTTTCGATCCACGAAGTAGTCCTGCAACGTCTTGTGGCCGTCCAGCCCGACGGGCTGGAAACGGTCGCCCGGCCGGCGATTTCGTACGATCAAACTTCCCCCGCAGCAATCGCGCCGCACCATCGCCACGTCGTGTCCGCTGTGGCTCCCGCCGCTGCCGGCTGCTGCACCCGCCCGCTCAGCGTCTGCGGCCAGCGCCGCCGCCGTCACGATCCAACCGGCCTCCGGCAGAGTCACCTCTCCAGGGATAGACAACGAAACGCGGAACAGGTTCGAAGCCTCGTGTCCGGCCGCCGGCCGTCCCTGCGCGCCAGCGACCCTACCCCTTAAGACGAGGCTCGGGCCGATGCGTTCCAGACTCTGGCCCGGAAGATCGATCCGCGATGCGGTCTGCTCCTCGGTGAGACGCAGCGCGGCGTCCACATGGCTGAACGCAATCGGGCGGGGCCCGGCCACCTCAGTCAACACGCGCCAGAGCAGCGCGCGCTGCAATGCGAGGGGGGCGGCGCGCAGCATGGCCAGGTCGATCTCCCGCACCATCGCGCCGCCGGCAGCCGTCGAAGGACGAACGCTTCGCACCTCGAGGTCAGCCGCCATCGCGTCCATCCATGCCGCCATCACGCGGGCCATGTCGGCCTGGTCGGCCAGCACGTCCACGATCCCCGTGTTGAAGCGTGACGCGAGGAGCGGCAGCAACTCGGCGCGCACGCGATTGCGCGGGATGCTGACGTCCTGATTCGAGGCGTCCTCGACAAACGGCAGCCGGCGCTCAGCGAGCCACGCGCGCAACTCGTGACGCCGGCAGCCGAGCAGAGGCCGAACGCTGCGGCCGTTGCGCGGGTGCATGCCGGCGAGTCCGCGCGGTCCCGCGCCGCGCATCAGGCGCAGCAGCACGGTCTCCGCCTGATCGTCTCGCGTGTGCCCGAACGCCACGACGTCCGCGCCCGAGGCCACGCGGGCGCGCTCGAGAAACGCATGGCGCGCCACGCGCGCGGCATCCTCGACGGAGCGGTGCTCGCGGCTGGCGCGCGCTGCGACATCTTCGCGATCGACGAAAAACGGAAGCCCCAGCGACGCGGCAATGCCGGCCGCGAACTGCTCGTCATCGACGGCGGCGGATCGCAGCTGGTGGTTAAAGTGCGCGAGGCCGGTGAGCTGGAGGTCGCCGGCAGCGGCCAGGTCGCGCAGGAGATGTACGAGCGCGACCGAGTCCGATCCCCCCGACACCGCCGCGAGAACGCGGGTGCCGGGACCAATCAGATCGTGCTGGCGGACGAACTGTCGGACGCAAGAGAGCACGGCGTGCATTGGTGATGATGAGTCGGGTGGGTGGCGAGGTCCTGCCCCACCTGACCCGCCCGACCAATGTTGGTGCCGGAGGGCGGACTCGAACCGCCGACCCCGCGCTTATGAGACGCGTGCTCTTAACCAACTGAGCTACTCCGGCCAGAACTTCCGATTGTATTACGTCACGGCGTCCCGCTCAACGAGGGCCGCGGCCAGGAGCGGGATCATCAGCTCGTGATGCCCGACCAGAGAGTACCCGCGCCCGGTGCCAGCCGTCGGCCTGGCGACCACATTGGTTTGCGGGCGATAGCCGCGGATGAAATCCAGGTTCACGGTGGTCAGCTCCGCAAGCGCGAGACCGCGGTTACGCGCGAGGGCGACAGCCTTGAGGAACACTTCCGGCAGCACGACCGCCGACCCGCAGTTCAGGTACACGCCCCGTTCGAGCCGCGCAACGTTCGACACGAAGTAGCGGAAGTCGCGCAGGCTGCCCTCGCCGAGGGCGGCGCCGGACGCCGCCGGGTGCATGTGAATGATGTCGGTCCCGATGGCCACATGGACCGTGACGGGAATGTTCAGCCGCGCAGCGGCAGCGAAGACGCTGTACCGTGCGAACTGCGGCTGCCTGGCCGCGAGGAATCTCGTGACGGCCTGACCGATCCCAAGACCTGCGCCGACGCCGTCGTTGATCGCGCCATTGAGCAATCGGCCGGTTTCATCCGCCATCCCGAACCGGCCGGGGCCGAGGGCTTCATCGACGTCCTCGGATGTGGCGCCGACAAGCGCGACTTCGAAGTCGTGAATGATCGCCGCGCCGTTGGTGGCAATCGCCGACACGAAGCCCCGCTCCATCAGGTCGACGAGCACCGGACCGAGGCCGGTCTTGATCACGTGCGCGCCAAGCCCCCAGACGACCCCCGCATCCACGCGTTTCGCGGCGATGATCGCACCGATGATCGCCTTGAAGTCGGCAGCGGCGAGGATGCCCGGCAGCGAATCAACAAAAGCCGCGACGGAGCCGCCCGGTACGAGCGGACGGCCGAAGTCCTCGACGCGCGTCTTGCTCGCGCGCGACTTCAGTGGATAGGTCTTGACGTCGGAGAGATCGAATTCCTCGTACGGAAAAATCATCAGCGCCTGTTCACAGTATCAGCATCGCATCGCCGTAGCTGTAGAAACGGTAGCGCTCGGCAATCGCGGCATCATACGCGGATCTGACGCGATCGCGGCCGGCGAACGCCGAGACGAGCATCAGGAGCGACGACTGCGGCAGGTGGAAATTGGTCAGCAGGCCACTGACGATCTGGAACGCCGCGCCCGGATACAGAAACAGATCGGTCTCGCCCTGGCCCTCGACGATGGCGCCGCCGTGCGCGCGCGCGACGGCCTCGAGGGTGCGCGTGGTCGTGGTACCCACCGCGATCACGCGGCGCCCTTCGGACCGCGCCCGGTTGATCGCGGATGCGGTCGCTTCGCCGATCTCGTAGCGCTCCGCTTCCAGGACGTGATCCTCGACGCGATCGACGCGAATCGGCTGGAACGTGCCGTAGCCGACGTGCAGCGTGAGTGCGACGACCTTCACACCGCGTGCGGCGAGGGCCGTCATCATCGGCGGGCTGAAATGGAGGCCGGCGGTCGGCGCGGCAATCGAACCTCGTGCGTGCGCGAAGACGGTCTGATAGCGGTCGCGGTCATCGTCCCGATCCTCGCGCTTGATGTACGGCGGCAGCGGCATGTGCCCGATCGCGTCCACCGCCTCATCCAACGGCGACCCATCGTCGGTCCAGAGACGGACGATGCGCCGGCCGAACGGACGGCGTTCGAGAATCTCGCCATGAATCGTGCGAATTCCTTCAAACACGACGCGCGCGCCAGGTTTCAATTTCTGCCCCGGATACACCAGCGCCTCCCACGCTGGCGACCCGATCGCTACCGGGACGGCATCTGATCGCGACCTGATCGACATCTGATCGACATCTGCGAGTGACCTGATCAGGAGACACTCGACGGCGCCGCCGCTCGGGACACGGTGGCCAAGCAGCCGCGCCGGGAAGACGCGCGTGTTGTTGACGACGACGAGGTCGCCGGCGCGCAAGAGGCTTGGCAGCTCGCTGACCTGAGTGTGTGCGATCGATCCGCTGTCGCGGCCAAGGTGGAGCAGCCGCGCGCCGCCGCGAACTGCCGGCGGCTCCTGCGCGATCAGATCCGGAGGAAGGTCGAAGTCGAAATCACGAACATCCATGCCTACGACTTCCGGACACACCAGGTGGTCATGCAGCGCTGCCGTTGCACGTTCGTGGTCTTGATCGGATCGAGCAATTGGCCGCCCAGGCGCGTCGTGGCGCTGAGCAGCAAGGCCTCGTCAACCACGAAGCGTTCGGACCCGTCCGGCAGCCGCACGCGACGGCCGGCCGCGCCGACGAGATCTTCAATGCCGATATTCGACGCCAGACGCGCAAAGAACATCCCGTCCACAGCAATCACGCGCCACATCTCCGCGCACATGCGCTCGAAATGCGAGACGTCCAACGCAAAATGCAGCACCGCGCTGCAGATCACGGCGTCGACGCTGGCGTCCGCCCACGGCAGGCGATCGATCTCGCCGGACTGGAAATGATCGGGTGGCAGCGCGGGGGCGAGCTGGGCGGCCAACGTCCGGAGGCGATCCACCGCAGCGGGATCGCGATCGATGCCGAAGCAGGTGAACCCGCGGCGCAGCAGGTACATCAGATTGCGTCCGTCGCCGCATCCCGCGTCGAGCACGCGCGTACGCTGATCGAATCGGCCGCGCAGCAGCTGGTCGAAGAGGTAGATGTCGATCTCGCCGAACTTCGCCGGCAGCTCGACACCGGGCAGATGCGAGAGGGGCGCCATCAGTGCCGCAGCCCGGCAGGCCCACGCAGGCCGGACGGCAGTCGCGGCGATGCGAGCAGGCGCACGAACTCCTCCCATCGCTTCACGGGCTGGGTGGCGGCGCCGCCCCGCGACTCCACGTAGCCCTTCACGAGATCCTTCCCGAGGTTGTAGTTGATCACGTAGCTGCGGTAGGTGTCGAAGAAGCGCGTGCGCTGCTCCGCCCGCACCGGCGACGTCATTGCGTACTGCGACAGCCATGCGGTCGCCTGTTTACGATCGAACGTGCCGTTCAGGTACCCGCGCGCGGCTTCATTGCCCGCATACGCCACCTTGTCGACCAGCGCCTGCAGGCGCGCGTACGTGGATGCCTGCGCCGGATCCAGCCCCGCCAGCGGATATAACACGTCGCGCTCGAACGCGGACCGCTGGTCGTCAGGAAACGCCACTTCGATGCCGTAGTTCGCGGTACCTTCGGCGATCAGCGACTGCGGCGAGAACAGCGGATAGATTGTGAACTCCACCCAGCCGCGATCGCGGACCAGATGCTGCTCGAGCAGCGCGTTGTAGACGTGATGGCCCGGGTAGCCTTCGTGGCAGGCCAGATCGACCGCGCGATCGATGTAGATCGGCAGATCGGTGTTGACCTGGATCAGGCTGCGGTAGTTGCCCTGGTACCAGTTGTAGCCGCTCCACGGCTTGTTCTTGACGTATTCGACCGTGAAGCTCTCGGCCGCCGGCAGCGGCACGTGCGCCAGCGTGCGCGTCCGGCATTCGGCGATGGCGCGATCGAACACGCGCGCGAGCCGGTCGGGGGGAATGATGAACTGCTGCCGGAACGCGTCGTACCGATCGACCAGCGGCCCCTCGCCCGGAAGCATGCGGTCGATCTCTCGCAGCGCGTCGGCAAAATACGACTCCGGATGCACGGGGGCCGACGCGTCGTACAGCGCCTGCGACTCCTCGTCGAACGTCAGCTTCGCGCCGCCGAGCATCCGGACGCGCGTGCGCAGCGCTTCGAGCTGCCGCCGCAGATAATCGTGGCGCAGGGCAACCAGCTCGTCGCGGCGATCCACGTCCGACAGACTGGGAATGTCGGCGATCAGCCGCTCGGCCGCCGTGTCGATCTCCGGCAGCGGCATCTTCCGTCGCTCCGCCTCGCTCGTCCAGTCCGCCGGACCATAGAACGCATCCACATAATCGGCGTCGTGCTGACCGACGGCCAGCACGAGTTTCACGTAACGTTCGGCAATGGCGTTCATCGGAAGCGGCTGGGCCGGCTGCGCGGTCACGGCGACCGTCGCGAGAAGCACGACGACGACAAGTCGCGCGAGGTTGGCGGGCGTCACACCGGCATTGTATCGCGAGGCTAAGGCGCGTCAGACGAACTGCGACAGGTTGAAACGCCCGCGCCCGCTCAGCAGCGGCTTCCAGAGATCGCCGAGCTTCGCCACGCGTGCAGGGACGTTCTTCGCCGTGAAGTCCGCAATGCGCACGCCTTTCTCGATTTCCTTCCACGTCACCGGCGTGGACACACTGGCCTCAGGCCGCGGCCTGACCGAGTACACCGACGCCAGGGTGCTGCCCCACCGGTTCTGGTTGTAGTCGACGAGCACGCGGCCGCGCGGGCGCTTCGCGACGCGGTACTCCGCGGTGATGAGCGCCGAGTGCCGGCGCGCCAGCTCCTGCGCGAGCATGTGCGCGAACGTTCGGACGTCCTGCTGCAGCGGCCCGCGCACGATCGGCACGTAGACGTGCAACCCTTTCGATCCGGTGGTCTTCACGACCGACGGCATCTTCAGTGCGTCGAGCGCCTCACGGATCACGAGCGCCGTTTCGAGCACGCGCTCGAACGCGGCGCCCTCGCCGGGATCCAGATCGAAGTGGACGCAGTCCGGCTTGTCGACGTCATCGCAGGTCGCGTACCACTGGTTCAGATCGATGCAGCCGAGGTTGACCACCCAGAGCAGCGAGGCGCGATCCTGAATCATCGGAAACGGAATGACGCCTTTCGATCCGTGGTCGATTTCGCAGATCTCGATCCAGGCCGGACGCGGCGAGGGCGCGCGCTTCATGAAGAAGAACTCGCCGGCTGCCCCGTGCGGATAGCGCTTCATCACCATCGCGCGATCGCGGAGGTGCGGCAACAGCACAGGCGCCACGTCGGCGTAATACTGCAGGAGATCACCTTTGGTCAGCCCAAGGCCGGCCCAGAAGATCTTGCGAAGGTTGGTGAGGCGGACGTCTTTGCCGTCGACCGACAGCACGATGTTGTCCTGATCGCGGGGAATGATGATCGGTTTCATGGTCGCTCGGCTACAGCCTTCGCGCTACACCTTCTCGTAGGGCGAAGGCTTGAGCCGAGCCAAGGGGGACAACTTCGCAGGCCGCGCGCCGTGCAGCGTCGCACCGAGGACAGGAATGTAGTCGAGCTCGACGCCCTCGCTCGCATGCCGCAGCAGCAGGCCGCCGCGGCTCATGTCGCCGCGCCCGACGAACGCGATCGGAAACTGCAGGCGATGGCCGAAGATGCCGGTCAGCACATCCACGTATTTGGGCGAGGCGATGCTGCCAAGGAGCACGACGTCGCAGTCCGGGCCGACCTCGCCGAGCAGGGCGCGCGCGCTCGCCTCGAGCGGCCACCGATACGACGCGTTGTCCGCGTCGATGTCGCCCTTGTCGAATGCCTCAACCGCCGCGCGGGTCACAAGGGCGTCGGGGCTCCGCAGCCCCGCGTTCGTCGTGATGACGTGAATGCCACCGCCGACGAACGGGTTGTCCGGCTCCGCCGGCTGCGCGAATCGCCGCGCGTACGTCAGCTTGCCGCGGAAGTACAGCCCGCTCATGAAGCTGAACAGATCGCCAAGCGGCGCGCCGTCATGGGACCGCAGCGCGGCCGCGAGCGTGGACTTCGCGTTGGGCGACATCAGCTGCGTCGCGCGGCGGCCGCCGCAGTTGGCGGGCGATAACAGAAAGATTCGCGCGGTCACGAGAACCTGGAACCTACAACCGAAAACCTAGAACCCCCAGCGCAGGAGCACCGCTCCCACCGTGAACCCCGCGCCGACCGATGCGAGCAGGACGAGTTGTCCCTTTTTCAGCCGGCCGG
>JAYVMG010000390.1:0-20128 GCA_043759095.1 Acidobacteriota bacterium
GGTTTCAGCGCCCAACACGCCCTTAAACTAAAAAAGTGGGCACCTGCCCACTCGGTCCTCACCAAAGGCCTTCGAATCCAAAATTATAGCACTGAAACGTCGGGCGGCGGCTCTGAACGGTTACCGAGGAGACTTCCGGCCTGGCCGCATGCGGTAGACGCTCTCCGGGCCTGATTGTCCGAGCGATTCCAACTCGACCTGGGAGGACGAGGCGGTAAGAGCCCGGGCACGTCGTGATCGACGTCGACGACCCTGACGCTGCCGCTACCGTAGTAACCGGAGTGGACACTGACCATTGCGATCCGCTTGACGAACGACAGCAGCTTGGTCAGCGCAGGTGAAAAGGCGGCGAGAAACGAGAAGGCCGCCGCCCTCACCAGGCGGCGACGGCGCTGCCGCCACATGCCGCGTCCCGAGGCCTCCAGTGACGATGCCCATCAGGACCGGAGCCGATCGGGCTTCATGGCCGGGCGATGAGGTCGTACCCTTCGGCGCCTACGATTTCGACGTCGACGAAGTCGCCGCCACGGTACAGCGATGGATCGCATTCGGACAGGTACACCACCGCGTCGATGTCCGGCGCCTGCGTCGAGAGGCGCGCCTTCAGCACCAGATCGTGATCGGAGGACGGGCCGTCGACGATGACGCGCGCGCGCTCACCGATCCGCGCCTTCTGGCGTCCCTGCACGAGCCGCTTCTGCAGACTCATCACGCGCGACCGCCGCGCGGTTTTTGATCGCGTCGGCACGTCATCATCGAGTTGATACGCCGACGTGCCATCCTCGTGCGAGTAGGTGAAGACGCCGACGTGGTCGAACGCATGATCCCCGATGAACGCGCACAATTCGTCGGCGTCGGCCTGTGTCTCTCCCGGGAAACCGACGATGAACGTGGTGCGGAGGGCGACGCCGGGGACGCGTGCGCGGATGCGCGTCAGCAGCGTGTCGTAGGTCTGACGCGTACCCGGGCGCTTCATGCGCTTCAGGACCGCGTTGGACGCGTGCTGCAACGGCAGGTCGATGTAGTTGCAGACCTTGTCGCACTCCGCCATCGCCGCCAGCGTGTCGTCGTCGATCGTGGTCGGGTAGAGGTAGAGCAGGCGGATCCACTCGAGGCCGTCGACGGCGTTCAGTTCGCGCAGCAGGCGCGCGAGCGCGCCGCGCTCATTCCGATCGATGCCGTAAAACGTGGTGTCCTGCGAGATGAGCAGTAGTTCCTTCACGCCGCGCGCCGCGAGGGCGCGGGCTTCACGGACGATCGAATCGCCGGGCCGGCTGCGGTAGGCGCCGCGCAGCGTCGGGATGATGCAGAACGCGCACTTGTAGTCGCAGCCCTCGGCAATTTTCACGTACGCGTAGTGCTTCGGCGTTGCCATCAGCCTGGGCGTGTCGGCGTCGTAGATGTACGTGGGAAGGGACTGGGGGCTCGGGGTTGGGGACTGGCCGGAGAGCACCCCTGACTTGAAGAACGTCAGCGGCGACGCGCCGTTGGACGGCACGCCGGTAATCGCGCCGACGATTTCCGGAACCTGGCCCGTGCCGAGCACGGCGTCGATCTCCGGGATCTCTTTCTTCAGCTCGTCGCGGTAGCGCTCGGCCATGCAACCGGTGACGATCAGCCGCTTGCAGCTCCCGTCCGTCTTGTGGCGCGCCATCTCGAGAATCGTGTCGATCGACTCCTGCTTGGCCGAGTCAATGAAGGCGCAGGTGTTGACGATCAGCACGTCCGCGCTGGACGCATCCTGCGTGAGTTCGTGCCCGCCCTGCTGCGCGAGCCCGAGCATCACCTCGGAGTCGACGAGGTTCTTCGGGCAGCCGAGCGAGATCATTCCGACTTTCATTGTTCAGCCAACAGCTCTCCACCACGGTGGACACGAGGGACACAGAGGAATCGCGTGGCTGAATATTTCATCGTCACGGGTACAACCTGTAGAGCATACGCGGATACGGGATCGTTTCGCGGACGTGGTCGAGTTTGCAGATCCACGACACCACGCGCTCGATGCCCATGCCGAAGCCGCCGTGCGGGACCGCGCCGTAGCGGCGCAGGTCGAGATACCATTCGAAGGCTTCCTGCGGCAGATGGTGTTCCTTGATCCGCTCGAGCAGGAGATCGAGATCGGCGAGACGTTCGCCGCCGCCGATGATCTCGCCGTAGCCTTCGGGCGCGAGCATGTCGACGCCCAGCGCGAGGTCCGCGCGATCGGGATCGGGCTTCATGTAGAACGCCTTGATCGCGGCGGGGTAGCGGTGGACCAGCACCGGACGATCGTATTCCTCGGACAACGTCGTCTCGTCAGGTCCGCCAAAATCGCCGCCCCACTGAATCGGCAATCCCTTCGCCTGCAGCCGCTTCACGGCATCGTCGTAGGAGATGCGCGGGAATGGTTTCTGCACCGCTTCGAGTTTCGAAATATCGCGCTCGATGATCGCCAACTCGCGGCGGCGCTTGTCGAGCACGCGCGCGACCACCGAGACGACGAGGTCTTCGGCCAGTTCCATCACGTCGTTCAGATCGGCGTAGGCCACTTCCGGCTCGACCATCCAGAACTCGGTCAGGTGACGCCGCGTCTTGGACTTCTCGGCGCGGAACGTCGGGCCAAAGCAGTAGACACGGCCGAGCGCCATCGCGTTCGCTTCGTTGTAGAGCTGACCGCTCTGGGTCAGGTAGGCGGTCTGGTCGTCGAAGTACTGCGCGGGAAACAGCGTCGTCGTGCCCTCGCACGCGGCCGGCGTGAAGATCGGCGTGTCGGCAAGGATGAATCCGCGGTTGTTGAAGAAGTCGCGGACGGCGTTGATGATCTCGTGACGAATACGCAGGATCGCCTGCTGGCGCTCGCTGCGGATCCAGAGATGCCGGCGGTCAAGCAGAAAGTCGACGCCGTGTTCCTTTGGCGTGATGGGGTAGTCGTGCGACGCACCGATGACCTCGACGCCCTTGACGTCGATTTCGTAGCCGCTGGGCGCGCGCTTGTCGGCCCGCGCCGTGCCGGTGACGATCATCGAGGTCTCCTGCGAGAGATGATCCGCGGCCTTGAAGAGATCCTCACCGACGGCGGCCTTCGACATCACGGCCTGGATGAAGCCGGAGCCGTCGCGCACGGTGAGGAAGTGAATCTTGCCGCTCGATCGGCGGTTGTGCAGCCACCCCTTGATGGTGACTTCTTCGCCCTCGTGCGTGCCGATGTCTTCTATGTAGACGTGAGCCATCGTTCCATCTTCTCACGCGCCGCCCTCGCGCGCGCGAGCGTCTCCTTGGTTGAGCCTCTGGACGCCGACCTTCTGGAGCGTCGTCAGGGCCGCCGGCCAGTCGATGGCCGCCCGCCCGTGGCGCATGACTTCAGTCGTGCGATCCTCGGCGATCGGCACCCGCATCGCGGTCAGGTGTTCAACGACCGTTTCGATGGCGTCCGCGACGTCGCCGCCCTTGTGTGCGCTGGCGCGATGAGGGCCTTCAATGGAATCCGTCGCGCCATGAACAACGCGCGCGCGGCGTCTTCCGCGGTTGCCTGCGCCGGGACGACAGTGTGGAGCGCGAGGCCTGCCTCGCCGAGCCACTGCTGCAGGTCCGCGATCGCCGGCTCGTGGTGGAAATCGACGTGGGTTCGAGCGGCGACGATTTCGACCGCCTCGAAGCCATGCGCCGCAATGTCGAGCAGGTGCGCGCGTGTCAGCCGCTGCGTCCGATAGCGCTGCGTCGAGATCCCGAACGGACGTTTAGCCAAGTTCGTCGATGTGCGCCGCGAGAATCTCCCGCAGCCGGGCGAAACGCGGGTACTTCTCGAGATTGGTCCGCGCGTAGCGCAGCGTCCGGGGGATGTACTGGATGTAGACCGTGTTGCGGCGCGTGGTCGTCTGATAGCCGAACGTGCCCAGGGCCTTCAGGTTGCGCTGCAGCGCCATCAGATCGAAGCGGCGCCGGAACTCCTCCGCCGCGATCGCTTCGCCGTCGCCTTTCTTCAATGCGAGGAAATACGCAATCAATTCATCGAGCTCGCGGTCCGTGATATCGACGTACGCATCGCGCAACAATGACACGAGATCGTAGGTGTCGGGTCCCAGCCGCGCGTCCTGGAAGTCGATGATGTAGAGTCGGCCGTCGCTCAGCATCAGGTTGCGGCTGTGATAATCGCGGTGGCACAGCACCCGCGGCTCCGCGGCCAGTTCCCGGACGATCGCCGCGCACTCGATCGCGAGCGCCGCGCGTTCCGCCGGCGTGAACACGACGCCGCGATATCCGGTCACGAAATGTTTGGCGAAAAAATCGAGTTCCCACGTCAGCTTCTCGACGTCGAAGGCGATCCCATACGGCAGCCATGCGTCCGAGCGCAGCTCGGCTCCGCGCCGCTGCAACTGCTCGACGAGCCCAACGGCCTGCCGGTACAGCGCGGCATGCTCCGAGGGCGTCGCCGCGCCCAGATGTGCCTGCAGCGTCACGTCGCCCAGATCCTGCAGCGCGAGGATGCCCAGGTCGTCGGAGTGGCCGAGAATGCCGGGCACCGGCAGCGGGATCTGCTGCATCAGCGCGCCGACGTTGGCAAACGGCAGCGTCGCGAAATCGATCGGGCCCGCATGCAGCGCCAGCACGATCGGCGGGCCGTCCACCGGGATGATCCGGAAATATTTGCGGTCGGACGCGTCGCCGGT
The DNA here is from genome assembly GCA_043759095.1 of Acidobacteriota bacterium. Classification (GTDB taxonomy): domain Bacteria; phylum Acidobacteriota; class Vicinamibacteria; order Vicinamibacterales; family CAVVIG01; genus CAVQFC01. The sequence continues at coordinate 4,647 of JAYVMG010000390.1, forward strand.
CAGCGGCACCACGCGCGGATTGACGCCCGCGAGGCCGCTCTGGCGCAGGTACTGGTTGATGCGATCGCGAAGAGGGTCTGGCATCAGAATTCAAGAGTCAGCGGCGTAACCAGCAGCGCGCCGTCTTCTCCGCGCACGAGGATCGCGCGGCGGTGCGATGCGCCTGCCGGCACCTGCACGCGGTCGGCGACGATGCATTCGTCGAGCACCGCGCCGGCGCCAACTGCCACATCGTCCCACAGAATCGAGTGCGTGACGCGCGCGGACGGGTCGATTCGGACGCCGCGACCGACGCTGACGTGTGCGGCCGCCGCCGCGAAGGCGTGCGACGTCCGCCAGTAATCGCCCGGCGTGCCGACGTCGAAGAACGCTGCGCTGGAGACGACGCCGCGGACCGAACCCGTGTGCGACGCGATCAGCGCGTCGTAGACGCCGCCGATCGAGCTGACGGGCTTATTCGGTTCGACGCCGTCGAACGCGCGGGCCGCGACGACCTGCACGCCGATGAAGTGATAGGAGCCTTCGGCCGATGGACCCCGGCGCATGAAACCAGTGACGCGGCCGCCGGCATCCATCTGCACACCGCCGTACCGCAGGAACTCCCGGTTGGGGACGAGCGCGAGCGTGACGAGCGCGCCCGAGGCTGCGTGCGCATCAATCAGCGGCGCGAGATCGACGTCGGTCAGCGTATCGCCGTTGACGATCAGGAACGGATCCGCGCCGACGATCGCGCGCGCCAGGCGGGGGCCGCCCGCGCTGCCGAGAATGTGCGGCCGCTCCCACGAGTAGCGCACGCGCGCCCCGAGATCGCCGCCGTCGCCGAGAACAGCCGTCAGCGTCTCGGGACGGTGATGGAGGTTCAACACGAGGTCGTTGACGCCGTGTGACACCAGCCAGGAGGCGATGCGGCGAATCATGGGCTGGCCGGCCACCGGGATGGCCGGCTTCGCGCGCACGTCGGCGAGCGGACCAAGCCGCGTGCCGAGGCCAGCGGTCAGCACGAGCGCGTGTCGCGTCATGTGACCCTCATACGGAACGAGCAGCCGCGCAATGCCGGTGCGCCGACGCCTTTGCCGAGGATCAACACTTTGTGCGTGCTGCCAATGCCACCAGGCATGACCAGCGTCTTCAGCGCCAGGCGGCTCTTCACGTCGGCGAACTCGAATCCTTCGACGAGGCCGAGCAGGAAATAGGTTTGATCGAGAAAGCCGATCGTCTTCATCCCTTCGGCTTCGGCCGCGGCCCGCAGGCTGGTGAAGTCGACATGCGCGGTGATGTCCTGTTCGCCCGGCTGCTGCAGCCACGGCGGGGTCTCCGGTGAGGCTTCGGGTCCGCCGCTGCGGTGCTTCACGAAGGTCGTCAGCGTGCCGGTGGAGTGTCCCGCCGAGTACAGCTCGCTGGCGTCGTGACCGTAGTCGATCAGCACGATGAAGCCACGCCGCAACCGGCGCGCGGCGTCGCGGATCCAGTCCACGGCGCGCAGGTTGATCTCGACCCTCCAGCCGGGCTCGAGCACGACGCCAAGGCGCTCGAGATAGGCGGCGAGCGCCGGCGTCGACGGTGGACCTTCGATCAGATGGAGTGGCGCAAGGCTTTGCGCCGTGCGATCGCAGCCCGCAACAGGCTGCGCCACAAATACCTCGCGCAACCCGCCTTCGCGCATGACGACCTGATGGACCGGCAACGCGTCGATCAGCTCGTTCGCGATCAGCACGCCTTCGAACGATTCCGGAAGCGCCGTGCCCGACGCTGCGAGGCGATCAGCAACATCACCGAGCGTGCCGGCCTGCGCGCGCCGCGCTTCGGCGCTCGCTTCGACGAGATGAAGTCGAATGGATTCGTAGAAGGCCGGATCGCGCCGTTTGGCCGCGCGAAGGATGTCTGCCGACAGGCGGCCGTTGCCGGCTCCCGCTTCGACCAGGTCAAAGTCTGACGTCTGACGTCTGACGTCTGACGTACGAACGAGCGTCGCCATTTCCGCGACTTGGACTTCGAGGAGCTCTCCGAACAGCGCGCCCACATCGACGCTGGTAAAAAAATCGCCCGCGCGGCCGGAACGCTGGGCCGCGCGGGCGTAGTAGCCGAACTCGGGATCGTAGAGCGCGAGATCCATGAACGCGGCCACAGTGAGGGGGCCGCGTTCCCGAATCACATCAGCGATTGCCAATCTGAAATCTGAAACCTGAATTCTGAAATGTCAGTCTTTCTTCACCGGCACGAAAACCTCCGCGTCGCCGCGCCACACGCGCAGCTGCGCGAGGCGTCCCGACGCAATCTTCTGCAGCTCGCGCGCCGCTTCGACCGCGTTCACCACGGTTTTGCCGTTGACCGACAGAATCACGTCGCCCTGGCGCAGTGCGCCCGCCGACGGACCGTCCGCATCGACATCGGTGACGACCGCGCCGGTGCGTCCCGACGGCAGCCGCAGCCGCCGCGCCATCTGCGGCGTCACCGGCTCGAGGGTCAGGCCGAAACTGCCCGTGCCCTGTTCCTCGGGCGGCGCCTGATCGTTCTGCGTCGTGCGGCGTCCCTGGTTCTGTTCCGCCTCGAGGTCCAGTTCCTCGACGACGACGTTGAGAGTTTTGTCCTGCTTGTTGCGGAGCACCTTGACCGGCACTGTGGTGCCTGGCTTGGTGGCGACGACCATCTTTACCAGCTCGTCGTTGTTCGCGATCGGGCGTCCGTTGAACTGTGTGATCACGTCGCCCGGCTCCATGCCGGCTTTGCGCGCCGCGCCACCCGGCGTGACTTCGGCCACGATCGCGCCGGCGCGTTTGGTCAGCCCGAAATCTTCGAAGCCTTCGCGCGGCACGGCCAGCACCGAGACACCGATACGCCCGCGAACGACCTTGCCCGTGTGCAGCTGCGGCAGCAGGTCGCGAACGGTGTTGCTCGGCACCGCGAATCCGATCCCGATGTTGCCCTCGCTGCGCGCGTTGGTGATGATCGCGGTGTTCATGCCGATCACTTCGCCGCGCACGTTGAGCAGCGGTCCGCCGGAGTTACCCGGGTTGATCGCCGCGTCGGTCTGCAGCATGTCGTTCGACCGGCCGTTGGTGACGCGAAACGCTCGCGACGTCGCGCTGATCACGCCCACCGTGACGGTGTGCTCGTACCCGAACGGGTTGCCGATTGCCATCACCCAGTCGCCCGCCTCCACATGCGACGAGTCGCCGAACTTGGCTTCGGGCAGCGGATGATTCGGTTTGTCGATGAGTTGCAGCAGCGCGCTGTCGGTCAGCGGATCGCGGCCCACCACCTTCGCCTTGTAGCTGACGTCCGCATCGTCCGCGTACAGCGACACCTCGATCTTCGTCGCGTCTTCCACGACGTGATTGTTGGTCAGGATGTAGCCGTCCTTGCTGATGATGAACCCTGTGCCTGCCGCGCGGGACGTCTGTTCCTTCTGACGCCGGCGTCCGTTGCCGCCGCGCCCGGGCGCGGCCTGATCGTCCTGATCGCCGCCGGCGCCGCCGCCGGGTCCGAAGAAGCGATGGAAGAGGTCGTCCTGGCCGCCGCCGCTGCTGCCGTTGCCCCCGCCGAAGAAGTCGGTCAGGTCCTGCGCCTTCGCCTTCATCTCGGTCTTGATGTTGACGACCATCGGCGTCGCCGCCTTCGCGATGTTGCGGAAGGTCGAGGCGTCGATCGAGCCGGTGAGCGGCGCGCTGTTCATCGGCGGGATGCCGATGCTCTGCGCCGACGAGGCCGGCGTCAGATCGAGCCGCGACGCGATCACCATGCCGACCGCGAGCGACGCGACGGCAATCAGCATCGAGTAAAAGAGCGTGGTCTTGCGCGTGGACATTGTGACTCCTAGAAAAGGCTCAGAATCTCGGTCTGCAGCGGTCCGGTGACCGCAGCGTCGCGCGAGGCGATCAGCATGTTGATTTCCGTCCGGACGCCGAAGTCGTCGAAGTAGACGCCCGGTTCGATCGTGAACCCGGTGCCTTCGAGCAGCCGGCGATCGTCGTGCGTTTCGTAGTCGTCCATGTTCACGCCGTTCCCGTGCACGTCTTCGCCGAGGCTGTGGCCGGTCCGGTGCAGGATGTGATCGGCGTATCCCGCGTCGCGCAGCACCGCCATAGCGGCGCGGTCCACTTCGAAGCCGCGCAGCTCGCGGCCGGCGCGGGTCGCCACCTGCACGAGGCGGATGCCCGCATCGCGCGCGCCGCAGACAGCCGTGAACGCCTTCGCGAAGCGTTCGGGCACGCGCGTACCCGCGTATCCAATCCACGTAATGTCGGCATACACGGCGCCCGGACGATCGAGTTTGCCCCAGAGATCGAGCAGGACGAGGTCGCCTGTGTTGATCGCGCGGTGCGTCGTCGCGGTCGGGAGGTAGTGCGGGTTGCCGGAGTTCTCGGCGGCAGACACGTTCGGGTCCGCGTCGCTGATCAGGCCTTCGTCGCGAAACCAGCCGGCCATCAACTGTTGAATGTCGTACTCGGTGGTCGCCACACCGTCAACGAGGCGGCGCGCCACGGCCTCGAACGCGCGATCCTTGACGCGATACAACTTCTCGGACGCCTGGCGATGCGTCGCGATCGCGTCGGCGTTCCAGACGGCGGAGAAGCGCTGGATCAGATCGCCCGACGACACGACCTCCGGCCCGGCCTGACGCACGAGCTCGACCGTGCCGGCATCGACGCGCGACACATATGGGATCGCGCAGCCGGGGGAGTATTCCATCGCCACGCGGCGGATGCCGGTCAGTAGTGCGCGGAGTCCGGATTCCAGCTGATCGCGGCCGGCATACCGCGTCGTGGCTCCGGGGAGGTGCGCGAGCGAGTTCTTCTCGATCTTATGGACGAGGCCGCGCGGCTCGCCGGTCGCCGGAATCAGGTAGTACCAGCGGCGGGTCGCGAGGTGGCCGCGTTGCTTGCCGACCGCGGTGACGTCGGCGGCAATCGGGTTCAGTCCGCGGAAGTCGTACAGCAGCCAGCCGTCGATCCCGTCGGCCTTGAGCGCCGCCTGGACCGCACTGACGTCAAGCCCGGCCGCCGTCTGCGAAGAAAGCATCATCTCCCAGTATAGCCGCCTTCGCGCGTAGCGCTTCGGCGTGCCTCGCCGTAGCTCGGGGATACGGGTCGAGCGGAGGCGGGCCGGGACGTATAATCGATTCAGAGTAGAAACTATGCATGCACGTGTTCGACTGATGGGGCTCATCGTGCTGCTGGCGGGCGCCGCCGTGACGGCCGGCCAGGCGCCAGCGCCCGCAGCGCCGCCGACCCCGCAGCAGCCGACCTTCAAGGTCCGTGTCGATTACGTCGAGGTCGACGCCGTTGTCACCGACAAACAGGGACGGATCGTCCGCGACCTGAAGAAGGAAGACTTCCAGGTGCTGGAGGACGGCAAGTCACAGGCCATCACCACCTTCACGCTGGTCGATATCCCCGTGGACAAGGACACCAAGCCGTTGTTTGCGGCCTCGCCGATTGCACCGGACGTGAAGACGAACGAGAAGCCCTTCGATGGCCGCGTGTACGTGATGGTCGTCGACGATCTGCACACGCGCTTCGGCCGCTCCGCACGCGTGAAGAGCGCGGCGAAGCTGTTCATCGAGCGGCGGCTTGGCGCCAACGACCTGATGGCCGTCGTGCACACGGCCGGTGCGAACGACGCGAATCAGGAGTTCACGAACAACCGGAAGCTGCTCCTTGCGGCGGTGGACAAGACCAGTGGCCGCAAGCTGGACTCCTCCACGATCAACAAGACCAACGAGTACAACCGCACGAGGGACACGCGACAGCAGAGTGACGCGCTGAACGATCCCGACGACATGGAGCGCGGGTTCAACGCGCGCGCGTCGCTCGATACGCTGCGGAACGTCGCTGATTGGTTCGGATCGGTCCACGGCCGCCGCAAGGCGATTCTCTTCGTCAGCGAAGGCATCGACTACGACATCTTCGACGTCATCTCGGCGAACGGATCGAATCATCAGAGCGCGTCGACGGTCATCGAGGCGACGCGCGACGCCATCCTGGCTGCGACCCGCTCAAACGTGGCGATCTACGGCATTGATCCGCGCGGCCTGACCGATCTTGGCGATGAGACCATTGAGATCGGCGCGTTCCCCGACGACACGTCGCTCGGCGTCGGACAAGGGTCGCTGTACAACGAGGTTCGCCTCTCGCAGGACAGCCTGCGCACGCTGTCTGAAGAAACCGGCGGGTTTGCGGTCGTCAACAAGAACGATTTCGCGACCGCGTTCCAGCGCATTGTCGAGGACAACAGTTCGTACTACGTGCTGGCGTACTACCCGCCGGATCCGCGGCCGGGACGGACGCACAAGATCGACGTCCGCCTGGCGCGGCCGGGACTGACCGTCCGTGCGCGCAAGGCGTACCTGACGCCGAAGAAAGTGGATCCGCCGAAGACGACGGCCGTCGGCACGAATCCGTCGACGCCGGAGTTGCGCGAGGCGCTCGACAGCCCACTGCCGGTTAGCGGACTGACCATGCACGTGTTTGCCGCGCCGTTCAAAGGCTCGGCGCCGAACGCCTCGGTGCTGTTCGGCGTGGAGTTGCGCGGGCGCGACCTGAAGGTGGATCCGAACTCGAAGATTCTGCTGTCGTACATCGCCATCGACTCGAACGGGAAGGTCAAGGGCGGCAACACCGACGCGCTGACGCTGACGAACCTGAAGCCGGAGTCGAAAGCGCGCATCGAGCGGACGGGTCTGCGGATGCTGAACCGGATGGAGCTGCCGCCGGGGAAATATCAGTTGCGCGTCGCTGCGCAGGATCAGGCGGGCGGCAATGTGGGCTCGGTGCAGTACGACTTGGAAGTGCCCGACTACGCGAAGGCGCCGTTCAGCATGAGCGGGCTGGTGCTGACGTCCGCCACGGGCTCGGCGTTTCCGACCGCGCGCGCCGACGAACAGCTGAAGCCGATGTTGCCCGGTCCACCGATCGCATTGCGCGCGTTTCCACAGAACGACGAGATCGTGCTCTTCACCGAGGTGTACGACAACGGCGGCGCATCGCCGCACAAAGTCGATATCACCGCGACGGTGACGACGGATGAGGGGAAAGTGATGTTCAAGACCGACGAAGTGCGGGACTCGAGCGACCTCGGCGGGAAGCGCGGCGGTTATGGGTACACCTCGCGCATTCCGATGAAGGATCTGGCGCTCGGCAGCTACGTGCTGAAAGTCGAAGCGAAATCGCGACTGAAGGAGATGCCGCCGGTCGCGCGCGAACTGCAGTTCACGGTGGAGGCGCCGGCTCCGGCGCCCGCGCGATGAACATCGGGCCAGAGGATCGCCACGAAGGCACGAAAGCACGAAGCCGGTCTCTATGGATTCTTCGTGGCTTCGTGACTTCGTGGCTGATCATTGTGACGGGGTGCGCAGGGATGTCGGCTCAAGACACGAAGACCCCGCCACGCACGATCGAGAAGGGCGACCAGAGCAACGTCGACGATGCGAAGCAGGTGCTGATCCGCACCGAGGCCGAGTGGGCGCGGCTCTGGCTGGAGCACGCGAGCGAGCGAAAGCGGCCGGCGATCGATTTTTCGAAGGAGATGGTCGTCGGTGTGTTCATGGGCAGCCGGTCCAGCGCCGGCTTCGCCACGAGCATCGTCAGCACAACGGTCGGCAATGGTGTGCTGATTGTCCGCTACGCCGAGAAGAGGCCGGCGGAGCGCACGGTCACCGCGCAGATCCTGACGTTTCCGTTTCACCTCGTCGCGATTCCCACAGCGGCGGTGACGGACGTGACGTTCGAAAAAGCCGAGAAGTAAAGTCTTACTTTTTCTTCGCCGCCGGCTTGGCGGGCGCTTCCTTCTCGCCAGCAGCCGTCATCTTGGCCACGGCGTGCGGCTTGATCGTGCCGTTCGCGTGGGTGAAGTTGTAGTTGTTCGCCTTCATCTTCGGGTTGAACGGCGTCTCGATCTTGACTGTGCCGACTTCGCCGGGCTCGAGCCGGTTGATGATGCCCTTGCCGCCGGTGACCAGGCCGCCGGCCGCGTCGTACCAAGTCTCGTCGATCGTCAGCCGGAACAGCGGCCCGGTGGCGTTGTTCTTCACCATAATGGTCGTGACGACCATCTCTTTCTCGCGCTTGGTGACCGGCTTCGTGTAGTCGAGTTCCGCCTGTCCCTTGAAGGCTGGCGTGAACTTCTTGCCCGCGAGAACCGACGTCATCGGCGGGGCCGCAGGTGTTTGAGCGAGGGCGGTGACGACGAAGGTGGCGCCCACAAGCGTCGCGGCAATAGTCAGACGCGCGCGTTTCATAAAGTCCTCCAGGATATGCAGACGATGAAAGCTACAAAACTGCGGGATTATATTACATCTCGCCGTTCCAGTCTTCAGGCTCGGCGCCGACCGAGCGGAAGATCTCCATGTGCCACTTCCCGCCGCCCCACGGTTCGATGACCTCGGCGGCGACGACATCGACGAGGAGTTCCGAGAACACACGGCCTTCCGGATCGCCTTCGAGGTGGTAAGCCGGCTCGTCCCAGCCGAAATTCGGGTAGAGCATCAGTGTGAGGAACAGGTCGTACCCATCGTCCACGACGATGAGCTGACCGCACGGGCGTTTCTGGGTCGAGTGGTAAATCAGGTACTTCTCAGCGCTGTGCGCGCGGATGTAGCGCTTGAGGGCGAATTCGCGCGCGACGATCTCTTCAACGGCGATCTTCTTGTCCCAGCAATCGCGGCAGTATTTTTCTTCGCCGCGCGGCTCCGACACTTCTTTGGCGCCGCAGAGCGCGCACCGCGACTTGGCAACAGCAGCCTTGCGTGACATGTGTCCTAATTGTAATTCAGACTTGAGACTTCAGACTTCAGACTTGATTCTTCTCTCCAGCGCCGGGGCGTACATCCGCTGCGCGTATTCCTTGACCATCCGCCGGGCAGAGAATTGCGGCGACACCGTCCTGATCGCTTCCTTCACGGTCACGATCCAGCGATGCGGCACGTTGGCGCGGTCGCGGTCGTAGAACGCCGGGACGACGTCTTCCTCGAGCAGCCGGTAGAGCGCGTCGGCGTCGGCGGCATCGACCGCATCCGGGTTGTCCGCGGGTCCGTGTCCGTCAATCACCCAGCCGTTCGCGCCCGTAAAGCCTTCCGCCCACCAGCCATCGCCGATGCTCAGGTGCGGCACGCCGTTGATCGCCGCCTTCATGCCGCTGGTGCCGCTGGCTTCGAGTGGCTTGCGCGGGTTGTTCAGCCACACGTCGCATCCCTGCACCAGGAAGTGCGCGACGTGCAGGTCGTAGTCGTCGACGAACGCGATGCGTCCACCGAACTGCGGATCGAGCGCGCGCGTGTAGACGCGCTGCAGGTGATGCTTGCCGATGTCGTCGGCCGGGTGCGACTTGCCGGCAAAGATGATCTGCACCGGCCGTCCCGTCGCGTTCAGGATCCGCGCAAGCCGATCCGGATCGTGGAACACCAGCTCGGGCCGCTTGTACCCGGTAAAGCGCCGCGCAAACCCGAGCGTCAGCACGTCGGGATCGAGCAGCGTGCCGGCCGCGACAACGCGCGGGATCCCGACGTGCTCCTCGACCCACCGTGTGCGCGCGCGCTCGCGGATGAACGTGAAGAGATAGCGCCGCAGCCCCTGCCGGACGGCCCACAGCTCCTCGTCGGGGATGGCCAGCACGCCGTCCCACATCGACGGATCATCATGACGATCGATCCAGCCCGCGCCGAGATACTTCGTGAACAGGTCCCCGACGTCCGGCGCGATCCACGTCGGCACATGCACGCCATTGGTCACGAAGGACACCGGCCGCTCGGCCTCCGGGACGTCCGGCCACATCGGCGCGAACATCGCGCGTGTCACATGGCCATGCAGTTCGCTGACCGCATTGGTTGATCCCGCGGAACGGATGGCGAGCGCGGTCATGTTGAACTGCATGCCGCCGCCGTTGTCGTACGCACCGAGCTGCAGGAAGCGATCGCGGTGGTCCCCGAGCGTTCCCCATGCGCCGGCGAGATGTTGTTCGACCCGGCTGAAAGCAAACGCATCGTGACCGGCCGGCACCGGCGTGTGCGTCGTGAACATCGTTGTCTTGCGGATCTCCGCGAGCGCGGCGTCGAACGATGACCCGCCTTCGATCAAGTCGCGAATGCGCTGCAGGACCACGAATCCCGCGTGGCCTTCGTTCAGGTGGAACACGCCAGGGTCGATGCCCAGCGCTTTGAGCGCGCGCACGCCGCCGATGCCGAGGATGATCTCCTGCTGGATGCGCGTTTCGCGATCGCCACCGTAGAGGCGCGCCGACAGCTCGCGATCCCCCGGCGCGTTTTCCTCGAGGTTCGTGTCGAGCAGGTACAGCGTCACCCGGCCCAGACGCACGCGCCAGACTTCGACGAGCACGGACCGATCGCCGATCGGCACGGCGGTGATGCACGGCTGGCCGTCTGGCGTCAGCGCGCGTTCGATGGGTGCATCCTCCCGGCTCAGGCGCTCGTAGCTCTCTTCCTGCCAGCCGTCCGCCGAGATGTGCTGGTGGAAATAACCCTGCGGGTACATGAACCCGACGCCGATGAGCGGGACGCCGAGGTCGCTGGCTTCCTTGCAATGATCGCCTGCCAGCACGCCAAGGCCGCCGGCGTAAATCGGCAGCGACTGATGCAGCGCGAATTCCGCGGAAAAGTACGCGATCGTCTGGCCGCGCAGCTGCGGCATGGTGTTGGCCCACCAGGTGTTGTGCGCGCCGCGTGCGGCGTCGAGTGCGGCGATCGCGCGATCGTAGATGTTCAGGAACGCCGGATCCGCCGAGGCCGCGTCCAGTGTCTCACGCGCGAGCAGCCGGAGCATGCGCACGGGGTTGTGCGCGGTCGCCCGCCACAGCGCGTAGTCGATCCGCCGGAAGACTTCGCGCGCTTCCGGATGCCAGCTCCACCAGAGATCGGCGGCGAGTTCCTCGATGCGGGCGATGCGATCAGGCTGTGTCGGACGACTGCTGTCTGGGGTCATTGGTCACATGCGCCGACGAGCGCGGCGAACGTCGCGAGATCAATATTGCCGCCAGAGACAACGGCGACCACTTTGCCGGCGCCGGCGCGGCCGCTGAGCGCGGCGGCGATCGCACAGCCGGCGGCGCCTTCCGCGATGATGTGCGTCCGCTCGGCGACGAGCTTCATGGCGCGCGCCACGTCATCGAGCGAGACCACCAGCGAACCACTCAGCGTCTTCAGCAGTGGCCACATCGTTTCCAGGACCGACTTTCCGCCGGCGCCGTCAACGAACGAGGCCTTCCAGTTGTCGAAGTACATCGCGTGGCCCGCAGAAAACGACGCCGACAGCGGCGCCGCCGTTTCCGGTTCCGCCGCGTAGATACGTGTGTCTGGCTTCAGCGGGTGGACGGCCGCGGCGAGGCCGGAGAGGAGTCCGCCACCGCCCAGGGGTGCGACGATCGCAGCGACGTCTGGCAGGTCTTCCAGAATTTCGAGCCCACACGTCCCGTTGCCGGCGATGAACATGTCGTCGTCAAACGGGTGGACGAGGTGACCGGTCATACGATCGGAGCCGCGCGAGATCACCGTCTTCCAGCACTCGTCGTACGTCGCGCGCACGATCGTGGCGCCGAGCCGTTCGATCGCGCGAATCTTCGTGTCCGGCGCCGTGTCCATCACCATCACCGAACAGCGCGCGCCCGCCTTGCGGGCGGCGAACGCCACGCCCTGCGCCGCGTTGCCGGCGCTGACCGTCCAGACGCCGTCTTTTAACTGTTCCGGCGTCAGCTGACGGACGACGTTGTAGGCGCCGCGGATCTTGAAGGAGCCAATCGGCTGCAGCGCTTCGACCTTGAGATACAGCTCCGAAGGGCCGGCGCCGCCGGTGGGCAGCTCGACGCGAATCAGCGGCGTACGAATCGCAGCAGCGTAGACCGCAGTCGACGCGTCGCGCACCGCAGCGAGCGAAATGTGTCGGTTGGAAATCGGCAAGAAGCAATTATAGTCATTGGCCATGCCAAAACCTGTGGTCGTCGCGTCGGCGAACGGGCATCACTACAGAAATGGTGGAGCCGAAACGTGCGTCGAGCACGCCTTTCGGTCGATGACCGACGCGGCGTCGCCTCGCGATCCGCTTGATGCGCTGGTCGACGGCGTGACGATCGTCGAACGCGATCCCGAGGAAACGAGTGTCGGACGAGGCAGCCTGCCGAACGCGGACGGCGTCGTGCAACTCGACGCGTGCTGCATGGACGGTCCTCGGCGGCGCGCGGGCGGCGTCGCCGCGCTCGAAGGGATCGCGGATGCGGCGCGGGTGGCGCTTCGCGTGTTGCGCGATACGCCGCACCATCTGCTGGCGGGGCAGGGCGCGCAGGATTTCGCGATCGCGCGCGGCTTCACCGTCAGCGAACTGATGACGCCGAAGTCGCGCGGGCTGTGGATTGAATGGCGCCGGCGCCTCGACGTGCGCCTGGCCGCGGCCGCAGGGCGGCCGGCCGATCGCTTTGAGATCGGCTACTCGGTCGGCCGTGAGATGTCGCGCGAGGGGCTGATCGATCCGAACCATCTGTGGGGCACGATCAACTGCAACGCGGTCGGCCCGCGCGGCGAGATCTGCGGCGTGACGACGACGAGCGGGCTGGCGTGGAAGATGTCGGGCCGCGTCGGCGACTCGCCCATTCTCGGCGCCGGCCTCTACGTGCGGCAGGATGCCGGCGCCGCGGGGGCCACCGGGCGCGGCGAGTCCACGCTCTACAACCTGTCGTCGTTCGCGATCGTCGACGCGATGCGGCGGGGCGCGCATCCGAAAGACGCTGGCATGGCCGCGCTGCAACAGATCGTGGACGACACGATCCACTCGACGCTGATCAACGCGCGTGGCGAGCCCAACTTCAACGTCAAGTTCTACATCGTCAACGCCGCAGGTGAGAGCGCCGGCGTGGCGCTGTACGGCGGGGATGCGGTACGGTACGCGGTCTGCAGCGAGAACGGCGCGGAACTCCTCGTCTGCGACGCGCTGCTGAGCGGAGCCATGTAGTCGCAGCCCTCGCAGGGCTGCGCTGCAGGTGGCTGCTCGCAGGTGCTACAGGTGGCTGCTCGCAGGTGCTACGCGACCTGTGGCTAAAGGCAGACGCTGCGCTGCGTGTGGCGCGGAGCTTCAGCTCTGCGATCCGAGCGTCTTATCGATGAACGTGGTCAACTCGTCGATCGTCGCGTATCCGAACGTCGTGCATGCGGGGTCGTCGTTGCCGGTGATCAGGCGCGAAACCTTGTCGCGTCGCGCCACATCGTAGAGCAGCACCACGCGCTGGCCGCTCGCCTTGGCGCGGCCGATCACGTAGCCCACCTCGAACCCGACCCCGTAGCTTGATCCGGACGCCTCCGCCACCAGCACATCGCACGCGGTGAGCCACTCCAGATCGCGGCGGAACACGTCGCGTTCGGTGAGTGCCGATTCCGCCGTCTCCACGTTGTCGGCGAGTAGATGTGTGGTCAACACCTCGTGACCGTGGTGCTGCAGTCGCTCACACATGACGCGGCCGGCGAGGACACCGCCACGGTCGCCGCGCACCGTGCATGCGAGATAGATTTTCATTTCTTCAGCAGCTCCCGCACGCGATCGATCGGGATCGCCTCCGCCGTGCCGTGTGCCGAGCGGACCGTCGTCGCCTGGAGCAACGCATTGTATACCGCCTCTTCGGTCGCCTCGAGCGCGGCTTCGAACAGGGGAGAAGTGGCTTCGGTCGGGAGAATCATGCGAGCGCGGGCGGCGCTTCGATCGTGCCGAGTTCGTTCACCTGCGTCGATCCCGCCAGTTTACCGAAGGCATTCCCGACAAACACCGCGCCGGCGACTTTGTCCTGAAACACGTTGCCGCCGTGCGGCACGATGGCGGTCACACCGGTCCGGACGCGATCGCCCGTGACGATCGTCGTATGACCGACGCGCACGCCGTCCACGTCGGTAATCGCGTTCAGCGCACCGGTGGGGTAGATACCGGTGACGATACCGAGATCGCGTGCCCGAGGCCGTGGCTGCGCGGCCGTATTCACGAGGAACGCTACGGTCGCGAAGGCCGCGCAGCAACAGAGCCGCGCATGTCTTCTCATGCTTTGAGCGCCGCCACCTGCGCTGTCAGCTCGTCGAGCCGCTTCATGATTTCCTCATGCCTGGTCATGTCGGGACCCGGTTTCTTCCCGAAGAACGCGAGGCTGCCGCTCGGGTCGAGCACAGCGCGGTCGATCTCGTCGAGCGACGAGAAGCCCTGCTTGTGCGCGGCCGCCTCCAGTTCCACGACGCTGATCGCTTCCTTGTTCAGGCGCTCGGTCTTGATCCGTCCGTTCTCGATCAGCACGTCCGGTTCGCCCTCGATGAACCGCTCCACTGTGTCGTGCCGCGACACATATCGCACCAGGAAGTAGTTGACCAGCAGGAGCGTGCTGGCGCCGATAACCCCCCCAGTGACGCTGTTGTCCTCGCCGATGATCGCGTTCTGGACGGTGTTGGACAGCGTCAGCAGCACGACCAAGTCGAACGGGTTCAACTGCGCCAACTCGCGCTTGCCGGCGAGCCTCAGCCCGACAATCAGGAACACGTAAACGAGGATGGGCCGCAGAATCTTTTCGGCGATCGGCAGCGTGAGCGCGAACATGTCGGTCCACAGCGTGTGCATGGAAGCATTATCACGCTGGTATCATGCTGACGCCACCATGAGTACGTCTATTGTGATCGCTGACGATCACGTCGTTGTCCGACGCGGTGTACGCGTGCTGCTCGAGGGCGAGCCGGACCTGACGGTGGTCGGGGAAGCCTGCGACGGCCTCGAGGCGCTCGATCTGGTGATGCACCTGCTGCCGGACGTGTTGGTCCTGGACCTGGTCCTGCCAGATATTTCCGGGCTGGCCGTCCTGAAACAATTGCGCGACCGGCACGTCGCCACGCGAGTCGTGGTGCTGTCGGTTCACGCAGGCGAGGTCTACGTCGCCGACGCCCTGCGCTATGGCGCCGTCGCGTACGTGGTCAAGGATGCCAGCGCCTCGGAGCTGATCCAGGGTGTTCGCTGCGCCGCGCGCAATCAGCGCTTTCTAAGCTCGCCGCTGTCGGAAGAAAAGATCGAGGCCTGTCTGGAGGAACTCGCGTCATCGCCGGACGCGTATGAGTTGCTGACCAGTCGTGAGCGGGAAGTGCTCGTGCTGGCCGCCGAGGGAATGACCAATCCGGACATCGGCGTCCGCCTCGGCATCAGTAGCCGGACGGCCGAAACCCATCGAGCCAATCTTCTGCGCAAGCTGGGCCTCAAGGGACAACAAACGCTGACCAGATTCGCCCTGAGGCGCGGGCTTCTTGAACGGTAGGCGCGTGGCGGCGATCAGCGCCGTCGCGGCGGCTGTGGCGCTCGGCGTCAGTTGCGCACGCGTACCACCGCCGCCGTATCCGCTCGCGTTTTCCATCGACGCGCCTTCACCACGCCTGCTCGAGACATCGCAGGAAGTGGCCGTCCCGCTGACGATCGCCAATAGCGGCGGGCGCGCGTGGGATCCGGCGCGCGTTCACCTGTCGTATCACTGGCTCT
>JAYVMG010000391.1:0-8202 GCA_043759095.1 Acidobacteriota bacterium
TTTCGTGGTGATCTTCTCGGAGCCGCTGCGTGACGCCCGCGATCGAGCTCACCAACGTCTCCAAGGTCTACCGTCGCTACGGCGGGCGGCAGTTCTCCACGCTGAAGAGCGCGCTGCTGCAGCGCAGCATCCTGCGCGATCTGCAGCCGAGCGAAACATTCCCCGCGCTCACCGATGTGTCGTTCAGCGTGCCGAAGGGATCGACCTACGGCGTGATGGGCCGCAACGGATCCGGCAAGAGCACCGCGCTGAAACTCGTCGCCGGTATCACAAAGCCGACCAGCGGCACGGTCCACGTCGAGGGCCGCATCTCGGCGCTCATCGAACTTGGCGCCGGCTTTCACCCCGAAATCTCCGGGCGCGAAAACGTGTTTATCAACGGCATCATGCTCGGCCTGACCAAGCGCGAGATCCAGAACCGCTTCGACGAGATCGTCGACTTCGCGGAGCTACGCGAGTTCATCGATGCCCCCGTCAAGACGTACTCCTCCGGCATGTACATGCGCCTCGGGTTTGCCGTCGCGATCAACGTCAACCCGGACGTGCTGCTGGTGGACGAAGTGCTCGCCGTCGGCGACGAGGGCTTCACGCACAAATGCCTCGACAAGTTCGCCGAGTTCAAGCGCAGCAACAAGACGATTCTCCTGGTCACGCATTCCCTGAACCTGATCGAGCGCTTCTGCGACGAAGCGCTGTGGCTCGACGGTGGCCATGCGATGTCGCACGGCGATCCCAAGCGCGTCGTCGGCGCCTATCTCACGAAAGTCGAAGAAGGCGAAGAGCAACTCCTGGCCGCGACGACCGCGCGGGCAGTCGAGAGTGCATCACGTGGACAGGACGGGTCTGAAGGGCAGGATGGGCAGGACCGCCGGGATCAGCCCGCGGAACATCCACCAGATCCGACGTCGAACATGTCTCAGGCGACCGAAGGACGCTGGGGCTCGCGCGAGGTGGAGATCACCGACGTTGCGTTTCTGGACCAGGCCGGTCAACCGTCGTTCGTGTTCCACTCGGGCGACCCGCTCGCCGTCCGCGTCACGCTGCATGCGGCGCACCCGGTCGATGACTTCGTGTTCGGTATCGGCCTGTTCAACGCCGACGGGGTGTGCTGCTACGGCACCAATACGTATCTGGAGGACATGCAGCCGCAGCGGCTCAGTGGCGATGTGGAAATGGTGTTTGCGATCGAGAGCCTCGATCTTGTCGAAGGCACCTACAAGCTCGACCTCGCGGTGCACAAGGTGGACGGCTTCCCGTACGACTACCACCGTCTGCTGTACACCTTCCGCGTGAAGTCACGTGTGCACGACGTCGGTATCTACCGTCCTCGCCACCGCTGGACATTCTCGCCGGCGGTTGAGTTCAAGAGCCGGCGTGACGACCGCTGATGCGTCCGCGCTGGTCGCGCGTCTGCGCGCGGATGGACGGACGGTCGTCTTCACGAACGGCGTCTTCGATTTGCTGCACGTCGGCCACCTGCGCTATTTGCAACAAGCCCGCGCGTTGGGCGATGCGCTGCTGGTCGGTGTGAACTCGGACCGCTCGGTCCGCGCGATCAAGGGTCCCGACCGGCCGATCACCTTAGAAAATGAGCGCGCGGAGATTCTCGAAGCGCTGGCGTGCGTGGACGGCGTTGTGATCTTTGACGAGGACACACCGCGCACGCTGATTGCCGCGCTGCAGCCAGACGTCCTGGTGAAGGGCGCCGACTGGGCGGAGGACGCCATCATCGGGCGGGACATCGTGGAAGCCCGCGGCGGGCGTGTCGAGCGAGTGGCACTCGAGCCCGGCCATTCCACCAGTGCGATCGTCGAGAAGATCCGCCGGCCGAGCCACTGACGCTCCTCTGCTGCTACACTGAACGATTCGGGCCCTCGAGAAATCCGTGGCAAGTTCGACATCGCTGAACCTTCGCGCCCTCCTCAAGACCGCTGTCACGCGCAGCGGGATGGATGCCCCTGCGCGCGCGGTCTCCGGCCTCACCCCGTCTGCGAAAGCCCTGTTTGTGTCGGCGGTCACTCACGGTCAGCCGAACGGTGTCGTTCTGTATGTCGTGCCAGGTGACGGCGACCTCGAGGAGACCTGCGCGGACGTGTCCTTCTTCCTTGCCGCGCTCGAAGGCCTGACGCCAGCCGCTGCGGAGCGCGCCGTCTTTCCGTTTCCGTCGCATGAAGTCGATCCCTACCGCGGACTTGCGCCGCACATCGGCGTGACGTCGGTGCGGGCGCGCGCGTTGTACGCCATCGCGCAGGGAACGGCTCGTGTGGTGATTGCGTCCGCGGCGGCGGTGTTGCCGCGCGTGACCGCGCCTGACCGCATGCTGGCGGCGGCGATCACGCTGAAACCCGGCCAGGAGATCGCGCCGCTCGATCTGGCGGAGTTGCTGGTCGACGCCGGGTTCACCCGCGAGGATCCGGCAGACGAACACGGTGAGTTCGCGATGCGCGGCGGCATTGCCGACATTTTTCCGGCCGGCGAAACGCAACCGGTCCGGCTCGAATTCATCGGCGACACCATCGAAACCTTACGGACCTACGATCCGTCCACACAACGTTCGATCGCGCCCATCGACCAGGCGGCGATCGTGCCGCTGCACGACGTGCTCGACGACAACCGCCGCGCCACGGTGTTCGACTATCTGTCGCGCGCACACGCGTCTCGCATCATCGTGTCCGAACGCGACGAGGTGGATGCCAACGCGGCGAAGCTGCTCGAACAGGTCCAGCACAGCTACGACGAAGCGCTCAGCCGGAACGAACGAGCCGCTCCACCAGCCGATCTGTTTGTTGACCAGGAAACCGTCGACGCACGCTTCGCGCAGGCGACAATCCTCGTGCAGCTGGCCCTCGACGACACGACGCGCGGCGTCCGCTGTCAGCCGGCGGTCGAACTCAAAGGCCGCGTCGCCGACTGGGTCGCCGAGATCCGCCGCCTCCGCAACGAAGGCGAGTCGGTGCTGTTCGTGGCGGCCACGCCCGGCCGCGCAGAGCGCACGATCGAGCTGCTGAAGGAATACGACGTGTTTGCGATCCCGGTCGAACGCGCCGAGGACGCGCGCTATGCCGCAGTGCTCGTCGCTGTAGGCGCGCTCTCGCGCGGCTTCCGGCTGCCCGATGCCGGCCTCCAGATTTATGCAGAGGCGGACGTGTTCGAGGAGGAACGCCGCGCCCCCGAGCGGCGGCGCTCGGCGACGAAGGCGTTTCTGTCCGACCTGCGCGACCTCAAGGTCGGCGACTTCGTCGTGCACATCGACAACGGCATCGGCATGTTCGTCGGGCTGAAGCAGATCGGCGTCGGCGACAGCATGCAGGAGTTCCTCGAGCTGCGGTACGCCGGCGAGGACAAGTTGTTCGTGCCCGTCGAGCGGCTCGACCTGGTCCAGAAATACACAGGCGCCTCGAAGCCTCCGATCGATCGCCTTGGAGGCGCGACGTGGGAACGCGCGAAATCCAAGGTCAGGAAAGCCATGCGCGACATGGCCGAAGAGCTGCTCAAGCTCTACGCCGCGCGCAAAGCCGTGCCCGGCCACGCGTTTGCGCCAGACTCGCACTGGCAGCAGGAGTTCGAGGATGCGTTCGAGTACGACCTGACGATCGATCAGACGTCCGCGGTGACCGATATCAAGCGCGACATGGAGTCGTCCACACCAATGGACCGGCTGCTGTGCGGCGACGTCGGCTACGGAAAAACAGAAGTCGCGATGCGCGCGGCGTTCAAGGCCGTGATGGACGGCAAACAGGTCGCCTTCCTCGCGCCGACCACGGTGCTCGCGTTCCAGCACCAGAAGACGCTGAGGGAGCGCTTCGCCGGATTCCCCGTCCGCATCGACATGGTCAGCCGGTTCCGCTCGAAGGCGGAGCAGGCGGAGACGATCCTCGATCTGGCCGCGGGCAAGGTTGATCTGATCGTCGGCACGCACCGGCTGCTGTCGAAGGATGTCGAATTCCGGGATCTCGGTCTGCTCGTCGTGGACGAGGAGCAGCGCTTCGGCGTGGCGCACAAAGAGAAGATCAAGCAGATGAAGAAGAAGGTGGACGTGCTCACCATGAGCGCGACGCCGATCCCGCGCACGCTGAACATGTCGCTCATCGGCATCCGCGACATGTCGGTTATCGAGACGCCGCCGAAAGACCGCCTGTCGATTCAGACCAACGTCGTCAAGTTCGATCAACACGTCATCGGGACGGCGATCCGCTCCGAGATGGCGCGCGGCGGACAGGTCTATTTTGTGCACAACCGCGTGGAGTCCATTTTCTCCATCGGCGATCTGGTGCAGCGCCTGGTGCCGGAGGCGCGTATTGTCGTCGCGCACGGGCAGATGGACGAGGAAGCGCTCGAGCGCGCGATGTTCGACTTCGTCGCAAAGAAATTCGACGTCCTGCTGGCGACGACCATCGTCGAGAATGGTCTCGACATCCCGAACGCCAACACGATCATCATCAACCGCGCCGATCGCTACGGCCTGTCGCAGCTCTACCAGCTCCGGGGACGTGTCGGGCGGTCCGATCGCGCAGCGTACGCGTACCTGCTGATTCCGCCGGAAGACAACCTGTCGCCGATCGCGAAGAAACGTTTGGCGGCGATCAAGGAGTTTAGCGATCTGGGCAGCGGCTTTCGGGTGGCCGCGCTGGACCTGGAGATTCGCGGCGCCGGCAACCTGCTTGGCGGTGAGCAGAGCGGCCAGATCGACACCATCGGTTTCGAGCTCTACATGAAACTGCTGGAGCAGACCGTCCGCGAGCTCAAGGGCGAAGAGATCGAAGACGATGTCCGCGCGACGGTGAACCTGCGCGTCGACCTCAAGATTGACGAATCCTACGTCGGCGACATGAATCAGCGGCTGATGCTGTACCGCAAGGTTGCCGCCGCGCGTCACGACGAAGAGATCGACCGGGTGTTGGAAGAGGCCATCGATCGCTACGGCCCGCTGCCCGACTCGGTCCTCAACCTGGCCGACTACGGGCGCATCCGGGTGATGGCCGACCGCCTCGGGATCGACGCCATCGACCGGGAAGGCGTCAACGTCGTCTTAAAGTTCAGACCACAGGCGAAGATCGACCCGGTGCGACTGGTGGACTTGGTGCGGCAGCGCTCCGAGCTGACCCTCGTCCCGCCAGCGGCCGTACGCTTGAGGCTTGATAGGGCTGAGGGCGGCCTGACCGGTGATAGGGCTGAGGGCTCAGGGCTGAGGGCTGAAAGCCCGAAAGCCGCAGCGTTGAGCCCTAAGCCCTTAGCCCTCAGCCCTAAGAAGAGCGGCAAGTATGGAAATGCCGCGCCCAGCTGGTGGGTGGCCCGCGCCCGCGAAGCTGAGGTGAAGCCCGGGTTCACCAAGGCCGACATTCAGAGGCAGGCGAAAGAAGACCCGCGTGCCCCAGGCGGAGTCTTCGAGCAGGTTGGCGCGCTCTTGAGCGAGTTGCTGGAACAAAGGTAAAGTACTCGTAGCGCAGGACTTTTGGTCCAGCGAAGGCACCTTATGAAATTCAAAACACTACTCCCGGTCGCCGTCCTGCTGGCGGTCGTGGCGACGCCCCGCGCGGAGATCCTCGAGCAGATTCTCGTCAAGGTGAACGGCGACATTTTCACCAAGACCGATCTCGAGACGCGCCAGATTGCCGCGCTCCGCCAGAAAGGGCAGGCGATCGATCTGAAGAGCGATCCGAACAACGTCCAGCTCCGCAAGGCGCTCGACGACATCACGCCGCAGATCATGGTCGAGGCGATCGACGAGATGATCGTCGTCCAGCGCGGTAAGGAGCTCGGCTACACGCTTGGCGATGCGCAGTTCAAGAGCGTGGTCGATAACATCCGCAAGGAAAACAAGATCGAGACCGACGAGCAGTTCCAGGCCGCGCTGAAGTCCGAGAACATGTCGATGGCGGATCTGCGACGCAACCTCGAGCGCTCGATGATCTACCAGCGCGTGCAGCAGAACGAAGTACTCGCCAAGATCGCCGTCACCGACGACGAGGCGCGGAAGTACTACGAGACGCATCTCAAGGAGTTCACGACGTCGCCGACCGTGACGCTGCGCGAGATTCTCGTCGTCGTGCCAGGGGATCCCAAGATTCTCAACGTCGCCGCGGACGATGCGGCGAAGGAGCGGGCGGAGACGATCCGCACGCGCGTGACGACCGGCGGAGAGAACTTCGAGAAGCTGGCGGCGGAGATCTCAGAGTCACCGTCGAAGGCCAACGCCGGGCTGATCGGCCCGCTCAGCGTCAACGACATCTCGCCAGAGCTGCGGAAGGTGATCGACGGGATGAAGGCCGGCGACGTGGCCGAACTCGTCCGCACGACCCGCGGCTACCAGATCCTCAAGCTCGAGTCGATTACACCGACCCAGACGCTGGCGCTCGATCAGGCGCGCGACCAGATCAGCGAGCATGTCTACACCGACAAGCGCAAGGTCGAGTTCCAGAAGTACCTCACGAAGCTGCGCAGCCAGGCCATCATCGAGTGGAAAAACGACGATGTAAAGAAGGCGTTCGAGGCAGGCACGAAGCTGCAGGTCGCGGCGTCTCCGCAGTAATGGAGCCGGCCGGCGCCCAGTGGTACGCGATCTGGACGCGATCACGCCACGAGCAGGTCGTCCGCGAACAGCTCGAGCGCAAGCACATCGACGCGTTTCTTCCGACCATGCCCCGCTGGAGTCGGTGGAAGGATCGCAAGAAGAAAATCGACTGGCCGCTCTTCCCCGGCTACTGTTTCGCGCGTTTCGATCTGGCCGACTCGCTGCCGATCCTGAAGACCGTCGGTGTGGTGAAGATCGTGTCGTTTGACGGCAAGCCGGCGGCGATTCCCGAGAGTGAACTCGACAGCATTCGCGTGCTGGTGGGCAGCGACCTTCAATACGATCCCTGTCCGATGATTCATGAAGGGATGATGGTCGAGGTGATGCATGGCGCGCTGCGTGGCGTCATCGGCCGCCTGATGCGCAAGGACGCCGTGAAAGCGCGGCTCGTGCTCTCCGTGAATCTGATCGGCCAGGCGGTCAGCGTGGAAGTCGACGCGGCGGACGTCAGAGCGTACTAGAAGAAGAAACCGGCGGTACAACAACGTGAAGATTGGATCTGTCGACCTCAAGTCACCGTTTGCGATTGCCCCGATGGCGGGCATGACCGACACGGCGTTCCGCCGTCTGGTCAAGCGTCACGGCGGCTGCGGCCTCGTCGTCACCGAGATGGTGAGCGCCGAAGGTCTGATTCGCGGCATCGATCGGACGCTCGAATACGCGGAGTACACACAGGAAGAACGGCCGATCTCCATTCAGATCTTCGGCGGCGATCCGGACAAGATGGCGGCGGCGGCGCAAATCGTCGAAGGCATGGGCGCCGATATCGTCGACGTGAACATGGGCTGCCCGGTGCCGAAGATTGCCAAGCACAACGCCGGCTGCAGCCTGATGCGCGAGCCAGGGCACGCCGCAGCGGTGATTGCGGCGATGGCGAAGGCGGTCAAGATTCCGGTGACGGTCAAGATGCGCGCGGGCTGGAACGACGACGAGCGGAATGCGCCGACGCTGGCGAAGATGGTGCAGGACGCCGGCGCCGCGGCAATTGCCGTGCATGGCCGAACGGCGGCGCAGAGTTACAGCGGGTCAGCGGATTGGGATCTGGTGGCGCGCATCGCCGCCGACCTGACGATTCCTGTCTTCGGCAGCGGCGACTGTCTCGAACCGCAGCAGATCATCGACCGCATGCGCTCCGGCGTCGAGGGCGTCCTGGTCGGGCGCGGTGTGCTGCGCAATCCGTGGATTCTGTCGCAGGCCATGGACCTGGCCGCCGGCCGACCGCCGCGCGTGGTCACGCTGGAAGATCGAGGGGTCTTCCTGCTCGATTACATCGACCTGTTGAAGAAAGAGCGCGTCGATGAAGCGCGGGAGACCACCCACGATCGCTGGGTCGTCAACAAGCTGCGGGCGCTCGGATCCTGGTACACCAAGGGCCTCGAGAACGGCTCGCATCTGCGCACGGGCATCAACAGCGCGCCGACGCTGGAGGCCCTGCGGCAGCTCATCACCGAGTTCTTTGGCGTAGGGCTCTCCTCAGCAGTCAGATAAAATCTGCCATTAAAATTTGGTCATACGACATATTTTGACCGCAGCTAAACGCGTCGGTGTTTGTTTTATTCTGTGTTATGCCCTAATAGTGTCTGCCTGTGACCAACTGGCAAAGCCGGGCAGAAAGCGGATGACCCCGGAGT
>JAYVMG010000392.1:0-3069 GCA_043759095.1 Acidobacteriota bacterium
CGACTTGAGTCGTGCGAAGTCTGATGTGGCGCACGACTCTGTTGTGGCGCACGACTTGAGTCGTGCGAAGTCTGATGTGGCGCACGACTTGAGTCGTGCGGAACACATTTCCGCCGGGACTGTGCTGTGGGCGGCGGGCGTGGCCGCGTCACCAGTCGCGCAATCGCTGGGCGTGCCGCTCGATCGCGCAGGCCGTGTGACGGCGGAGCCGGCGCTCACACTCGCCGCGCATTCCAATATCTTCGTCGTCGGCGACATCTGCGTCTTCATGCAGAACGGCACTCCGCTGCCGGGTGTGGCGCAGGTCGCGATGCAGCAGGGAACGCTTGCGGGTCAGAACATCCGCCGGGCTGTCGCAGGGCAGCCGTTGCAGAAATTTCAGTACAAGGATTACGGGATCATGGCGACGATCGGCCGAGGCGCTGCGGTCGGCGACGTCTTCGGGCTGAAGATTTCAGGTTTCTTCGCGTGGCTCTTCTGGATCTTCCTGCACATCTTCTGGCTGATTGGTTTCCGCAACCGCTTCGTCGTGATGACCGAATGGGCGTGGGCATACGCTACCCATCAGAGAAGAGTCAGGCTGATTACGGGCGGCAAATCTGAAGTCTGAAATCAAAAATCTGAAATATTCCCGTGATCTCAACATGGCACGCCGCTGGCAGGACGATGATAAAATGGCGGGCGTGAAGGCAGCGCAGGAGCGCGTGAGCTACGCGGATCTGGAGCGATGGCCCGAAGACGGTCGCCGGTATGAGTTGTACAACGGCGAGGTTTTCGAAATTGCGGCTCCAACTCTCCTTCACCAGTTCGTGCTTGGGCGCCTGCATCTGGCGCTCTCCGCCTATGTGCAGATCCACGGCGGCGCCGTATTCATGGCTCCTGTCGATATCGTGCTGACCGACTACGACGTCGTGCAGCCCGACGTGGTGCTGTTCTCGCCTGAGCGTCAGCGCCAACTCGACATGCGGAAGGTCACGCGTTTCGCGCCGGATCTGGCGATCGAGATTCTCTCGCCCAGTACTTCTCGAAACGATCGGGGTCGGAAGCAGCGATTGATGGAGCATCACCAGTTGAAGGAATACTGGCTGGTCGATCCTGACGGCGCCACCGAGGTCTACCAGTTCTCGGGAGGGCAGCTCGTTCTCGCCTGCAGTGCGCGCCATGACGAGCGGATCGTCTCGGCGCTGTTGCCGGAACTCGAGCTCCGGCCGAGCGACCTCGTCCCAAGCCCCGTCAATTAGCTCACTGGATCGGCGCGTCGGCCGGCCTTCCTGGACCATAATCGAGTCCTCATGAGCAAAGACATCGCGTTCGAAATGGCCGTGTCCAGCGTGCGCTACGGCGTGGGCGTCACGCGGGAAGTGGGCATGGACCTGAAGGAAATGGGCGCGAAGCTCGTGATGGTCGTCACCGACCCGGTGCTCGCGACGCTGCCGCCGATGCGAACCGTGCTCGAATCGCTGGACCAGAACAAGATCCCGTACGCCGTCTACGATCGCGTGCGCGTCGAGCCGAGCGACGAATCGTTTCTCGATGCCATCGCGTTCGCCAGAGAGCGGCCATTCGATGCGTTCGTGGCCGTCGGCGGCGGATCGACGATCGACACCGCGAAGGCGGTCAATCTCTACACGACGTATCCACCTGCGGACTTTCTTGACTACGTGAACCCGCCGATCGGAAAGGGACTGCCTGTCCCTGGGCCGCTGAAGCCCCTGTTCGCGATCCCGACGACAGCGGGGACGGGCAGTGAAACGACTGGCGTCACGATCTTCGACTACAAGAAGCTGCGCGCGAAGACCGGTATCGCCAACCGCTGGCTGAAGCCGACGCTCGGCTACCTTGATCCCGACAACACGCGGACGATGCCGCGCGAGGTGGCGGCGTCAACGGGGCTCGACATCCTCAGCCACGCGGTCGAATCGTTCACGGCGATGCCGTTCACCGAGCGCCCGCTGCCCGATCGGCCCGCGCTGCGGCCGGCGTATCAGGGATCGAATCCGATCAGCGACATCTGGTCGATGCAGGCGCTGCGGATGGTGAACAAATACCTGGTGCGCGCGTTCGACGACACGTCGGATGACGAGGCGCGCGCCAACATGCTGCTCGCCGCGGCGTATGCCGGCGTCGGGTTCGGGAATGCCGGCGTGCATTTGCCGCACGGCATGTCATATCCGGTATCGGGCAACGTCAAGACCTACAGCGCGCCAGGCTACGTCACCGATCACCCGATCGTGCCGCACGGCATGTCGGTGATTCTCAACGCGCCGGCGGTGTTTCGTTTCACCGGCCAGGCGAATCCGGCGCGACATCTGCAGGCGGCCGAGGCGCTCGGGGCGAATGTGACCGGTGCGAAGGCCGAGGACGCGGGCGCGATCCTCGCGGACCGGATCATCTGGTTCATGCAGCGGTTGCACATGCCAAACGGCCTCAAGGCGATCGGCTATTCCTCGTCCGACATTCCGGCGCTGGTCGAAGGCACGCTGCCGCAGCACCGTGTGACGAAACTGTCGCCGCGTCCCGCCGGACCGGACGAGCTGAGCGCGCTGTTCGAGGCATCGATGGTCGCGTGGTAGAGAAGATGGAACCGCGGAGGCCGGGGAAACAGTTGGCCACGAAGGCACGAAGACACGAAGACATTAAACACACGCGAGACACACGAAACAGGAGAGCAGGGGGTGTTGCCCGCAGCCAACGGCCGGCGCGCGCAGCCATACACGACCGCGGTTGCACCTGACGGCCATGCTAACATCCCGCGAAATCTGAAGATGGGTCGGGCTCGTGATCCTGGCGGTGAACGTCGTTGGCTGCGAGAGAGAAACCGCCGTCTACTCCAATACTAGTTAGACGGCTGAACTACCAGCAATCGGCTTCGCATGGTTCTGAAGCCAGGCCGTCAATTGCTCCCGGGTTAGTTGACCATCCGCAAGATCAAGCATTAGTTGTTCGTGTTCGTCGATCGTGCCGAGGAGTTCCTGGCCGTTCTGTAGCAGAAATACTTCCATTGCGGCGTGTGCGACTCGTTTGTTGCCATCGACGAACGGGTGATTCATCGTGAGGGAAAAGCCGAGG
>JAYVMG010000393.1:0-8164 GCA_043759095.1 Acidobacteriota bacterium
ATCGCCGCGCCGCCACCGGGAACGATGCCGAGTTGCGACATCAGCATCAACGCTGCTGCGCCCAGGAGCGCGATGCCCATCCCGATCTGAATCTTGCGCCGCGGCCAGTGGACGACCACACCGGCGCCAAGCCACGACCCGATCGACGCCGCCACAATCATCAGGATCAAAGTGGCGGGATCAACCGGAACGAGCTTCGTGTAGATGAAGGCCTGCGCGATCGTCGAGAGCGCGTGCCCGACGTTCAACGTGCCGGGGATCAGCTTGACCGGCACCATATCGCGCAGTTTGTAGACGGCGGTCGTCGTCGCAAACGAACCGATGCCGAGCGTGTCGAAAAAGGCCGTCACGAACCCGATGGCCGTCTGCAGTGGCGTCGGCATGGCCAGGCCGCCGCGAAATACGGTCGCCGAATAGATCACGAGCATCACCCCGAGTCCGACGAACAAGAGCGTCTTAGCGTCCATGAATAAATTCATTGGTATACGTTTTTGACACGTCGATGGTCGCGTTCCGCACTTTGTCCATCGAGCCGGCGAGCAGAGTCCGCACGACCTCGGCGCCCTCCGCCGCCATCACGCCATCTGGCGAGAACATCGGCATCGAGGCTTTCAACGCCTCGACATACAGCGCATCGTCTTCGCCGCGGAAGGTTCTGGGCATTTTCTCGGCGATCTCCTGCGGCGTGTGCGTCTGCATCCACGCCAGCGTCCGGGTGATGACGCGCGCGAGTCTTTCGGTGGTGTCACGGTTGGCCTGGATCCAGTCGCCCTTCGCGTACAGCACTGACGCCGGATACATCCGCGTCCCGAGCGCCGCGTTCACGCCGTCCGCCGTTCGCAGGTCCGCCAGCACGCGCACGCCAGGGTTACGGCGGTGCACCAGCGTAAACGCGGGATCGGCCACCATGCCGGCGTCGACCTTCCCGTGTTCGAGCGCGGCAACGGCCGTCGCCGCGCTGCCGATCGCGGTGACGCTGACAGCGTCCGGCGCGAGCCCGTTGCGCTGCATCATGTAGGTCAGCAGCATCTGAGACGAGGACCCTGCCGTCGTGACGCCGACGATGTGTCCTTTCAGCGCCGCGATGGCGCCGACCGTCCCGGAACTTTGCGGCGAGGTCACCAGCACGAGTCCCGGATATCTGAGCATCGTGACGAACGCGACGAACTCGCGACCTTCCGCCGCCATCTGGATGGTGTGATCGTAGAAACCAGACACGACATCGGCACTGCCGCCGACCAGCGCCTGCAACGCCTTGGCGCCGCCGGCAAAGTCCTGCAACTCCGCGTCAATGCCCTCCTCCCGATAGAACCCGAGCTCCTGCGCCAGCGTGGTCGGCAGATAGACCATCTGGTTCTGCCCGCCGATGGCGATCCGAACGTGACGCGTACGCTCGCCAACTTCAGAGGCTCGCGTGCATGCGCTGCTCTGAATCACCACCAAGGACACCAAGAGAAGCGTTTTCATGCCTTCCACCGCAGCAACCACTTCTCCAATCGCGTCACGCCCGCGCTTACGATCACGACGACGATGCCCAGAACCGTCATGCCGGCGAAGACGCCGGTTGTGTCGAACGTCCCCTCGGCCTGCGAGATCACATAACCGAGACCGCGCGTCGAGCCCAGATACTCTCCCACAACCGCGCCCACCATCGCGAATCCGAGACTCGTGTGCAGGCTCGAGAAGATCCAGGTGAGTGCGCTTGGAATCAGCACATGACGAACGAGCTGACGTTCCGTCGCGCCGAGCATGCGGACGTTGTCAATCAACACACGGTCCGCGTCCCGCACGCCCTGGTACGTGTTGAAGAACATCACGAAGAACACCAGCGTGACTGCGAGCGCCACCTTCGACCAGATGCCCAGCCCGAACCAGAGCAGAAACAGTGGCGCGAGGACCACGCGCGGTACGGCGTTCAGCATCTTGATATAGGGATCGAAAATACTGGCGAGCATCGGCGATCGGCCGAGCGAGAAGCCGAGTGAGATGCCAGTTGCCGCGCCGACGACCAGGCCGAGCAGCGATTCTTCCAGCGTCACCGCCAGATGCCCCCAGAGCGATCCGCTGGCGACCCACCGGACGATGCGCCAGGCGATGTCGGTCGGCCGGCTGACAAAGAAGGGGTCGAGGACCTTCAACGAGACAAGCGTCTGCCAGAGCGCCAGGACACTGACGCCGAGCAGCACCTGCCAGAACAGGATGACGGCGGATCCCACCGGACCCGCCCTACGTTCGGCCATGCTCCACCGTTTGCTGGCTCTTGACCACTTCCTCTTTGAGCACGGCCCAGATCGCCCGATACAAACCGACACACTCCATCGTCGTCCGCAGCTCGAGCAAATCGCGCGGGCGGTCGAGCGTCACCGGATAGCGCGCGACGATGCGCGCCGCGGGGCCGGCAGACAACACCACGACTTCGTCAGCGAGGGCGATCGCCTCCTCGAGATCGTGGGTGACGAAGACCACCGTCTTTCGCCGCGACTCATGACCCCAGAGCTCCAGCAGTTCGGTTTCCATCCGCTGCCGCGTGTGGACGTCGAGCGCGCTGAACGGCTCGTCCATCAGGAGGATACCGCGGTCGATAATCCAGTTCTGCGCCATCACCACGCGTTTGCGCATGCCGCCGCTCAACTGCGAGGGATAGTGATCGGCAAACGCCGAGAGCGCGACGCGCCCCAGCCACGCATCCGCGCGCGCGTGCGCGTCCGGCTTCGCGACACCGCTCAGCGTCAGTCCAAGGGCGACGTTCTCGCGCACGCTTTTCCACGGCAGCAGCGCATCCTGCTGGAACATGTACGTGGCGCGACGGTTCAGACCGGAGAGGGGCTCACCGTCGACGCGGACAAGGCCTGACGATGGCGTCAGCAGGCCAGCGGCGATGTTGAGCAGCGTTGATTTCCCGCATCCACTGGGACCGACGATCGCGACGAAGGAGCCCGCGGCGATCGACAGGGAAATGTCGTCGAGCGCGCGGTAGCCTCGGCCGTCAGGCGTCGTGAAGTCGCGCGTGATGTGGTCGAGTTCCAGGGCGATCATGATTTCGCACGACTGAAGTCGTGCGCCACGGGAGAACGTGATACGCCGTGCGCCACGAATTCGGACACCGCGCGGGTGACCTCGTCGGCTGTCGCGCGCTCGCTGTGCGGGCTGTGGCCGCCTTCGGGCAGAATCGCAAAGTGGCGCACGACTTCAGTCGTGCGAGTAGAGTGGCGCACGACTTCAGTCGTGCGGGTCAGCGCCTCACGAATCGCCTCGAATTCGCCGGGCTCGGTTCGTGGATCGCGACCGCCGTGGATCACAAGCGTCGGCACGGCGAGTTCAGACAGGCGGCCGGCGTACAGATCCGCGGTCGGCGCCGATGGGGCGTCCGCAATCCGCGTCCACGCGTCACCATTGGTCCTGATCACATCACGCCAGCCTTCGCCATGTTCCATCGCAAGCGCGCTGGTCACACGCTCGCCCAGACCGTCAGGATCGCGCATCATCGTCTCGAAGAACGCGCGCGACGCCGGCTTGCGGCGGAAGAAGTGCGCCGCCTCGACGATCAGGCCGCCAAGCCGATCGGGGTCAGCCAGTCCCATCATCAGCGCGATGACCGCGCCGTCGCTGTGCCCCCACACGATCGGGCGATCCAACCGGAGCGCCGCGATCACCGCAAACGTTTCTTCCGCGGCACGGCGGTGAAAATCGGTCTCCTGACGCACGAGCCGCCCCGACCCACCGTAGCCGGTCCGATCCGGCGCGACGATGCGATACGGCGGCGCGAGCGCGGCGATCTGACGGTCGAACGGATAGATGTCATAGCCCCAACCACCGTGAAGGATCACGATCGGGCGCCCTTCGCCCGTGTCGCGGACGTACACGCGGACCGGCGAAACCCCTGGCGCGAGCGCGGACGAAGGCAGATCCATGTGCGGCACGAATGACTCGAACGCCTATGCTAAGGTAAGTCGCCCGTCACATGGATACGCTCTTCCACGTTCTCGTCCAGAACAGCTCGGACGCGATCATCATGCTGGACGTGACAGGTGGCATCCTGTTCGCCAGCGAATCGTCCACGCGGCTGCTCGGCTACACGCCGGACGAACGCAAGGGCCGCAGCGCGTTCGAGCTGATGCACCCGGATGACGTCGCACCGACCCGCGCGACATTCGCCGACTGCCTGCACAGGCCCGGCGTGCCGATTCCTGGCGAGTACCGGGTCCGCCACAAGGACGGCGTGTGGCGGCACATCGAATCGATTGCGGTCAACCGGCTCGAGGAGCCCGCAATTCACGCGGTCGTCGTCAACTACCGCGACGTCACCGATCGCCGCGTCGCCGAGGCAGCGCTGCGCGCCAGCGAAGAACGCCTCCGCCACATCGTCGAACGCGCGCAGGACCTGATTTATTACTGCGACGCCGCCGGCCGCTTCACCTACGTGAACCCGACGGCCGCGCGAGTGATGCAGTACACCGAGCACGAGCTGCTTGGCCGTCATTTCTTCTCGTTGGTGCGCAAGGATCACCGGGACGCCGCGGGCGAGTTTTACCTGCGCCAGATCTTCGATGGTACGCCGACGTCGTATCTGGAGTTTCCGACCGTGACCAAGAAGGGCGACACGCTCTGGGTCGGCCAGCACGTGGAGATCGTCATCGATGGCGGGAAGGTCGTCGGCGTCCATGCGATCGCGCGCGACATCTCCCGTCAGAAAGACGCCGAGGATCGGCTGCGCAAGTCCGAGGCGCGTTATCGCTCGCTGATCCAGGGCGCCGCGTACGGCATTTACCGCACCACCGTGGAAGGCCGCATCCTCGACGCCAACCCGGCCATTGCCACGATGCTGGGCTACACGGTCGGTGAACTCATGTCGCTCAACATGTCGGCGGTCTACCACTCGGCGTTCGACCGTTCGGAATTGATCGGGCAGCACCACACCGGCCACCGCGATTCGCTCACGACCGACGTCACCTGGCAGAAAAAGGACGGCACGCCGATCATCGTCCGCCTGACCGCGCGGGTAGTCGAGTTCGAGGACGGCCTGAACTGTTTCGAGGGCGTCGCGGAGGACATCACCGAGAAGCGCGCGCTCGAAGAACAGCTGCGGCAGGCGCTGAAGATGGAAGCCGTCGGCCGCCTCGCGCGCGGCATCGCGCACGACTTCAACAACGTGCTGGCCGCGATCATCGGCGGCAGTGACCTGCTCGCCATGCGCCTGACCGCGGCGGACCCGGCGTTCGACGAGGCGCGGGAGATCCGAAACGCGGCGGAGCGTGGCGCGGCGCTGACGCGGCAGCTGATGACGTTCAGCCGCAACCAGATGCTCGAGGCCAAGCTGGTCGACCTGAACGTCAGCGTGCCGCAGATGGAGAACATGCTCCAGCGGCTGGCCGGCGACGATGTGCCGGTGCGCATGACCATGACCGGCGCAGCCACGCAGGTGCGGATCGAGCCGGGCCAACTCGAGCAGGTGATGCTGAACCTGGTCGTCAACGCGCGCGATGCGATGCCGGAGGGCGGGACGATTGACGTGCGCGTGGAGCGGATCACGCTCGACGCGCGGGCCGTCCTGCGGTATCCGGGGATTTCAGACGGCGCGTTCGCGCGCATCGCCGTCAGCGACACCGGCGAGGGTATTCCTCCCGACCAGCAGGCGCATGTCTTCGAGCCGTTCTTCACGACCAAGGATCCTGCGAAAGGTACGGGCCTCGGATTGTCGATCGTGTACGGCATCGCCAAGGAAGCTGGCGGCACGGTCTCGTTTTCCACCGCACCGGAAGTGGGGACGACGTTCGAGGTATTGCTCCCGCTGGTCGGCTAGATGACCTGCGGAAGTCCCTGCAGGCCGCCCCAGGTGCCGGGGTCCTGCGACAGCAGCGTATTCAGATAAATCCGCACATCGTCTGGCGGGAACTGCTGCGCGATCTGCGCGGCGGCAGGACCGATCTTGGCCGCATCCGGTTTGACCTCGTCTTCCTGAATCAGGCCGTTCTCGTGCGCGATGCCCAGGCCGTCGAGAAACGCGCCCATCATCGGCCGCTGCTCGGCGAGGTGATAGACGATCAGCGCACGGGCGGCCATCGCGTCCGGCAGACCGCCGAGCGAGGCGAGGTGCATCGCCTTGCGATCGAGGTCGAGGCCAATCACGGTCTTCGCCCTGAATTTTTTCTGCTGGGCGATCAGGAACGCGGCCTGCACCTGGTCGTCAGTGGCCTCGGGATCCTCCCAGAACGCGCGCGCGGCGCGCGTCCGCTGGTCCAGGGTCATCTGTTTCCACAAACGTGAAGGGGTCAGCGTCGTCTCGGTCATTGTTGCAAGTCTAGTCTCTTTTGTTTTCCCTCAGAACATCGGGGACTCCGCACCAATCGACGGTTTGCGGTATCAGTGGGTCACCCGTTCAAGCCGGTTCGCCGACTCCGAGTCATTCAACGCAGATCAACTACGTTGTCGATCAGGTGGCCCGGATGTGCGGCGTGTGCCGCTCAGCGGTCGCACCGCCATCGACGTCCGTGCCGAGATCTTCAACCTCCTGAACACGCCGCCGCTCGGCGAGCCGAACGCGGCTCGGCGCGGCCGGCTTCGGCACGATCACGACCGCTGGCGATCCGCGCATGATCCAGCTCGCGCTGAAGGTCATGTTCTGAGCGACGCGACAGAGCGCTGGTCGGACCTGATGCCCCTACGTCCGACTCCGCCGGTCTGCCGTGACCGCTTTGGCTTTACCATGAACAAGGGTCAGGAGCGCGCGGACGGCATGGTGTGATTCGACCGGGTGGCGCAGGGGCCGATCCGGATCGATCTCGTAGTCGTTCCGGCGGCCCGACCGCGTCCGCCGCAGGTATCCCGCCGCCTCGAGATCGGCCACGATCCGCTGGACCGCCCGTTCGGTCACCCCCACCTCGGCGGCCACGTCCCGCAGTCGCGACTGGGAATCGTGCGTCAGGCACAACAGCACGTGCGCGTGATTCGTCAGAAACGTCCACCGGGCGGCCGGGGCGTCGGTGGCTTTGCCCTTTCTCACCTCCAAAGCATACGCGCAAGATACGACGCGCAAGATACGACATTGACTACGCGACATATATTTCGTATATTACGTGTCGTATGTATAGTTTCGTCGGAGGCAGCTTGTGATAGCCACGCACGTCCCCATCACCGTCGCGCATGGCGACGGCATTGGACCAGAGATCATGGCGGCAACCCTTCGCATTCTCGAGGCCTCCGGCGCCATGCTCGCTGTCGAGACGATCGAGATCGGCGAGCAGGTCTACGGCAGGGGATTTGCCGCGGGCATCGAGCCGGCCGCCTGGGAGTCACTCAGACGCACCAACGTGTTCCTGAAGGCGCCGATCTCCACTCCGCAGGGCGGCGGCTTCAAGAGCTTGAACGTGACGGTCCGGAAGACCCTCGGCCTGTTTGCAAACGTCCGGCCCTGCATTGCCTATCACCCATTCATTCGCACGAAGCATGCCGGCATGAACGTCGTGATCGTGCGCGAGAACGAAGAGGACACGTACGGCGGCATCGAACATCGGCAGACCCAGGAAGTCGTGCAGTGCCTGAAGCTCATCAGCAGGCCCGGATGCGAACGCATCGTCCGTTACGCGTTCGAGTACGCACGCGCCAACGGCCGCCGGAAGGTGACCTGCTTCACCAAAGACAACATCATGAAGCTGACCGATGGGCTCTTCCATCGGGTCTTCGATGAGATCGCCACGGAATATCCAGACATTGAGCACGAGCACTGGATCGTCGACATCGGCGCCGCGAAGCTGGCCGACACGCCGGAGGTGTTCGACGTGATCGTGATGCCGAACCTCTACGGAGACATTCTGTCGGACGTGGCGGCGCAAATCGCCGGATCGGTCGGCCTGGCGGGTTCCGCGAACATCGGGGAACACTGCGCGATGTTCGAGGCGATTCATGGCAGCGCGCCGCGGCGGGCCGGACAGAACGTGGCGAACCCGTCGGGGCTGCTGCTCGCCAGCGTCATGATGCTGGTTCACATCGGCCAGGCCGCCGCCGCCGCCCGTGTGCACCACGCGTGGCTGCGCACGATCGAGGAAGGCGTGCATACCTACGACGTGTTCGACGCCGCTCGCAGCGCGCAAAAGGTCGGCACGCATCAGTTCGCAGATGCCGTGATCGCGAGGCTGGGCGAACTCCCGCGTACGCTCGTTCCCTTGAG
>JAYVMG010000394.1:0-3060 GCA_043759095.1 Acidobacteriota bacterium
TCGTGCTCGTGCGCTACGGCGGCAGCTGGCGCGGAATCAAACCGAAGGTGGCGGCCGAGCACGGCGCGATCGCCTGTCTCATTTATTCGGATCCGCACGAGGACGGCTACTTCCAGGGCGACGTGTACCCCGACGGCCCGTTCCGCGGCGCGGGAATGATTCAGCGCGGCAGCGTGATGGACATGCCGCGGTATCCCGGCGATCCGTCCACGCCGGATCGTCCGTCGAAACCCGGCGTCGAGCGGCTGCCGATGGACAAGATCGAAACGTTCTCGCCCATTCCGGTGCAGCCGATGTCGTACCGCGACGGCGTCGAGCTGCTCAAGCGGCTGAAGGGTCCCACCGCGCCGGAATCGTGGCGCGGCTCCTTGCCGATCACCTATCGCATTGGTCCCGGTCCGGCGAAGGTGCACGTCAACCTGCAGATGGACTACGGCCAGCGCCGCCTGATCAACGTCGTCGGGAAGATCACCGGCGCGGTCGCGCCGGATGAATGGGTCATTGTCGGATCGCATCGTGACGCGTGGACGTTCGGCGCGTCGGACTCGGTGAGCGGCCATGTGTCGATGATGGCGGTCGCGCGCGCCATGAGCGAGATGATGAAGAAGGGGTGGAAGCCGCGCCGCAGCGTGCTGTTCATCAGTTGGGACGGCGAAGAGCAGGGGCTCCTGGGGTCCACCGAGTTCGTGGAAGACATCACCGCCGAGCTGAAAGCGAAGGTGGCGGTCTACATGAACCGCGACGCGGGCGCCGGCGGATTGAATTTTTCCAGTAGCGCCGTACACTCGCTGACGCCGTTCATCCACGAGCTGGCGCAATCGATTCAGCCGGAGAGCGGCGGCAAGACGCTGTACGACGGATGGCTCGAGCGGTCGCGAGAGCAGGCGCCTGCCGCGAAAACACCACCAGTCGGCGCGCTGGGGTCCGGATCCGACTACACCGCGTTTCTCGATCACGTCGGCATCCCGTCGATGGACATGGGGTTGAACGGCCGCGGCGGCGACGGCAGTTACCACTCGACGTACGACAACCCGACGTGGTTCAAGAAGTACATCGATCCGCAGTTCACGTTCAGCGTTCTCGCCTCGCAGACGACCGGCGTCGCGCTGCTACGCCTGGCCGATGCGGAGGTGCTGCCGTTCGACTACGACACCTACGGTCATCAGATCCTCGAGTACATCAGCGAGATCGAACAGCAGGCGACGAAGGCGTCCGCGGACGGCGCGAAGCAAGTGAATTTCGCGGGCCTGCGAACGGCAGCTGAGGCGTTTGCGAAAGCTGGCGCCGACGTGCGCGCGCGCGGCGAGTCGCTGCTGAGCGGGGCAGGCTCGAACGGGGTCAGACCCCCATCAGATTCCCGGCAGGGGTCTGACCCCGCCGACCCGTTCGCCGAGATCAATCATCGCCTGATGATGGCCGAACGCGACTTGATCGAGCCGGCGGGCTTGCCCGATCGTCCGTGGTACCGTCATGTCGTCTACGCGCCAGGGCTATATACGGGCTACGGCGTGAAAACGATTCCGGGCGTGCGGGAAGCTGTGGACTCTGGAAACTACACGCGTGCCGCCGAGCAGGCGGCCGTCGTCATCCGCGCGCTGCAGCGCGCCACGAAAACATTATGGCCATAGATCGTCAGGGCGCCGGACTCTCCATTCTGCGGATCTGCCTCGGGGTGTTCTTCATTTTCGAAGGCATCGGCAAGATCAGCTGGTTCACGAACACGTCGTTGCTGGCGAATCAGCTGGCAGGTTGGGCGCAGGCGGCGCCGGCCGGATCGTGGAGTCATCTGTATCTCGAGCGCGTGGCGATGCCGTACGCCACGATCTTCGCGCGGCTCGTGCCGCTCGGCGAGATCACGTCCGGCGTGGCGATGATCGCAGGATTTTGGACGCCGTTCTTCGCGCTCGTCGCCTTCTTCATGGCGTTGAACTTTCAGTTCGCCAGCGGCGCGCTGTTCAAATACAACGCCCTCACCAGCGGCTATGCGCTGCCGGTGCTCGGCGCTACGCTGGCGCTGGCGATCGGCGGCGTTCGGCTGCCGTGGAGCATTGGCTCTTCAAAACCGTCGCGTGCCATAAAAGCAAAGAGCAGTTGAGCAGCGCCAGTATCACGGTGACGTCGATGATCGTCCAGGCGCGCGGCAGCGCATAGCCGATGCCGTCGCCGAATCCGTAAAACAGATTCAGGTTCAGCGCCACCATTGCGCTGACCGCCGTGCAGATCGGCCAGAAGGCGCGGCGTCCCGTCGCCGCCAGCACGAGCAGCGGCGCCGCGGCGAATAGATGGTTCTCATGCACCTGGGCGGAGAGCGTGGCGTAGGCGTGCACGGAAAAAGCGGCGACGCCCGCGACGAGCCACACGTTCATTGCGGATTTGTACGCGGTCCACAGCGCCCAGGCCATTGCGGCGACCGTTAAGACGATGCCGATGGTCCGGGGATCCGGATAGCCGATGTCGATGACGCGCTGGATGCCGAGGATCTTTGCCGGCGCGGTCAGCGCGCCCCAGACGCCCATGTCGTGCATCGAGTACCAGACGCGAAGCACGTAGCCGACGACCCACCAGAGGTTCAACGCGTTGGCCGACAGCATGTCGTGATGCGCGAGCCGGCTGAGTGCCTGCACCATGTTCGGCCAGCCGCCCGCCGCAACGATGGGCGCGACGATGGCTGCGCCGGCGGCAGACGCACCAGCCGCGGCTGATGCGATCCGCACCGCGCGTCCGCGCGCGCCACCTATCGTCCAGATCGCCAGCGCCACGGCCGGCGCAATGAACAGCGCTTGCGCCTTCGTCAGCACCGCCGCCGCGATCAGCGCCCCGGCGAGCGTGGGCCAGCCGTAGGCGGCTGCCACCAGCGCGGCGATCGCGGGCAGGACGAACTGCGCGTCGAGGTAGCCGAGCACGCTGACGTCAATGAGCGCCGCCGGATTCAGCCAGTACGCGGTGGCGGTGACGCGCGCAGCGGTCACGCCGAGAGACGCCCGCGCGATTGCAAACAGCAGCAGCGTCAACGCGATTTCGCCCGCGATGCTCGGCAGCTTGACGAACGCGTTCAGCGCC
>JAYVMG010000395.1:0-3053 GCA_043759095.1 Acidobacteriota bacterium
CCCGCGCTGGCCATCGTCGCCGCCCGGACCACGATCAGCGGGCTGGTCGCTGAGATCTGTGTTGAGCGTCCACGCGCCGCCGATCGATGCGCCTGTCGAGGGCGTCGGCCGTTGCGCCAAGAGCGATCCCGGCAGCAGGACGGCAGACGCGACCATGGCGAACGAAATAATTCTGCGCATGCTTCGATTATCCTGGCGTGTCGGCGCGCCCCGGCGGTGAAAAGACTGTGACAGCGTGAGCCAGAGGCTTAGGACTGGGGACTCGGGACTAGGATTTCATCTGTGACTTGGTATCGAAGTCTGTATTGGCGCATCGCGCTCGGCGTGGTGGGATTCCTCGCCGCGATGCTCATCGTGCAGGCGGTCCTGTTTGTCTGGGCGGTTTCCGAATCGGGGCGATCGCTGCCGGGGCAGTCGCCGGGGCGACTCGGGCTGACCGTCGCTCTTGACCTGTCGAGTGTGCTCGAACGCGACCCGCAGACCGATCTCGCGCGGTACGTGCATGATTCGTACGCGCAGTACACGCATCCGTTCTTCGTGATGCTGGCCGACGGCAAGGTGATCACGAGCGGCAGCACCACATTCTCCCAGCCGCTCACCGACATGGCGCGCATGCAGCTGCAACGCTGGATGGAGCGGCCACCGGGGCGCCGCGGTGAACGTCCTGACGGTCCGCGTGTCGAACGGCCGCCGCCACCCGGTCCTTTCGGCCGCGGCGGCGAACGCTTCGTCCGGCCGTCGCCGATCATCGTCAGCGGACACCTGGCTGGGCTCGTCGTCGTCCCTCCGCAGGCGCCGTTCGGATTCCTGCTCGGGCGCTTTGCACCGATGCTCGCGCTCGTGGCCGTGGGCGTGCTGATCGTCGGGGCCGTGCTGACGTCAGCCATGATCTTCGGACCGGCGCGCAGCCGCCTGCGATCGCTCGAAACGGCGGCGCGCAAACTGGGCGCGGGCGACCTGACGGCTCGTGCGCCGGATCGCGGCGGCGACGAAATCGCCGCGGTCGCGAGCGCGTTCAACGCGATGGCCGACGACCTCTCGGCGCGCGCCGAGGCGCTGGCCGAATCCGATCGCGCCCGGCGTCAACTGCTCGCCGACGTGTCGCACGAGTTGACGACGCCGGTGACCGCGATGCGCGGCTACCTCGAAACGCTGACGATGCCGGAGCTGACACTCGACGCGGGCACGCGGGACCGCTACCTGGCCATCATCAGCGACGAAACACACCGGCTGGAACGGCTGATCGGCGAACTGCTCGATCTCGCGCGGCTCGAGGGCGGCGGCGGATCGGTGCAGTTCGACACGGTTTCGATCGCGGGCCTGTTCGATCGCGTCACGGCGCGGCACGAGCGCGCGTCGCAGGCGGCCGGCGTCACGATCGAGACATCGATCGCGCCGGGGGCCGACACCACCATCGGCGACCGCGTTCGCCTCGAGCAGGCGCTGCAGAATCTAGCCGCGAACGCCATCCGTTACGCGCCGCGCGGCAGCACGATCCGGCTCGCCGCGCGCCCGGCGGACGCGGGCCTCGCGTTGTCGGTGGAAGACGAAGGGGCAACCGGCATCGCCGCCGAGCATCTGCCGCACGTCTTCGATCGGTTCTACAAAGCGGACGCGTCGCGGGCCGGGGTCTCAGGCGGAAGCGGGCTGGGGTTGTCGATCGTGAAGGCGATTGTGGAGCGGCACGGGGGACGCGTATCGGTGACCAGTCGACCGGGGCGCACGGTCTTCGAGATGGTGTTACCGGCGGGGACGCTCGGCTAAAGCCTTCGCGCTACAGAGGGACGCCTTCGCTACCGACGGAACGCGAAACCGTCAGGCGGCCGCGGTCTGCTGGGACTGCGGAGCGGGCGATCCGGCTTCGGCGCGAATCTGCTCGCGGAGCCAGAGCACCGGCTGCGGCTGCCGAACGATGAATGCCTGCCATTCAGATTCCGACAGCGTGATGGAAATGACGCGATCGCGCTCGTTGCTCATGGGATACAGCATACGCAGGCGCGACGTACACGGAAAATAGAATGATCCGATAGAACCCATCTGTATTGGTAATGGGTTAGCCGATGACGCCGTCGGCCCGGCCCCTCGGCGCCAGCCGCAGCTTGTCGGTGATCGACCCGAACGCCAGCAGCAGCTCGTCGATCATGCGCGGGACGCGGTTCGCCCTGGCGTAGACCCATCCGGTCTCGCGCACCAGCTCGTGCCCCTCGATCCGGGCGCAGAACAGCTGCCCTGCCTTCACCTCGCGCGCGACGGCCTGGTACGGCACGATGCCGACGCCGAGGCCGGTCTTGACCAGCGCCTTGATGATCTCGACGTTTTCCGTGTCCATCACGATCGTCGGCTCGATGTTCTGGGAGGCAAAGAAGTGATCGATCACCTTGCGCGTGGCCGATCCCATTTCGAAGAGGACGAACGGCAGCCCAGCCAGGTCCCGCGGCAGCACTTTGCGCCGTTTGGCGAGGTGATGCGCCGGGGCGGTGACCAGGAGCAGTTCCTCGCGAAGCGCCGGCACGGTCACGAGATCTGTCTCTTCGACTGGCAGCGTCAGCAGACCCGCGTCGACGCGCCCGCCGCGAATCTCCTGCACTGATCGCCCGGCCAGGGCCACGGTCAGCCTCACCTCGAGATGCGGATGCATGCGGCGCAGATGTTTCAGCAGCGGCGGAAACACATAGAGGCAAACGGTCATGCCACCCGACAGCCGCAGCGTGCCACGCAGCTCGCGTGTCCGATCGGTGATCGCGCCCACGGTTTCGCGGACGTCCAGAAACACACGCTGACCGAGCTGCACGAGGCTCTCGGCGGCCGGCGTCATGCGCACCTGACGGCCGACCCGCAGGAACAGCGGCTCGCCAAGCTCGTCTTCGAGCAGCAGGATCTGGCGGCTGATGGCCGACTGCGACACGTGCAGCTTCCGCCCGCACGCGGTGAACGACCCCGTCTCGGCGATCGCCTGAAGGATTTCGAGTTGACGCAGATCCATCGCGTGAAAGCCCTGAGCCCTCAGCCCTGCGCCTTTCTGAATGAGACGCCCTTCGCCTCAGGACCGAGCA
>JAYVMG010000396.1:0-8113 GCA_043759095.1 Acidobacteriota bacterium
AAGGAGTACGCGGCGATCCGGCGCAGCCAGATCGATCCGAACCGCGCCATCGTCGGCGAGCCCGCGCCAGGCGATCCCCGTGGGATGAAGGCGACCGCCGCCGGTCAGGTTGGAGCGCGAAGGCTTCAGCCGAGCGATCGCTACGCGTCGCCGCAGCCGCTGCCGACGGAGGTAAAGGCATTCGACCCGGACGAATTCCTCAACCTCACGACCTACCTCGCCGTGGTGGACAAGGATCACAACGTGGTGTCGATCACGTCGAGCCTGCTGAGCGGCTTCGGCAGCGGGATGGTCGTCGAGAAGGGCGGCTTCGTGATGAACGACCGCATGCGCTACTTCTACCTGGATCCCACGAACGTGAACTCGCTGCAGCCGGGAAAGCGCACGCGGCAGACGATCAACCCGGCGATGGCGTTGAAGGACGGCAAGCCGTGGATGGCGTTCGGGACCCCCGGATCAGATACGCAGCCGCAGACGCAGCTGCAGTTCTTCCTGAACGTCGCCGAGTTCGGAATGAACGTGCAGGAGGCGCTCGAGCAACCGACGGTGATCAGCAACAGCTTTCGCGATTCGTATCAGCCGCATGACGTGAAAGGAAAGCTGCTCACGCCGGCGCTGCTGCCCAGGAGCGTGCAGGAGGCGCTGGCGGCGAAGGGTCACCAGCTCGACATCCGCAACGTGAAGGGCGTCGGCTCGGTGAAGGCGATCCTGATCGATCCGCGGACCGGCGTGCTGATGGGCGGCGTCAGTCCGACCGGCGATAGTTACGTCATGGCGTGGTGAGACGCGAGAGGGTGCAGAGTGCAGAGTGCAGGGTGCAGAGTGCAAAGTGCGGAGTGCAAAGTGCAAAGTGCAGGAGCCGCATATGCGTAAGGCGCTGACGCTTGTTCTGTTCGTGGCGGCTGCGGTCGCGACGCTAGTGGCGGACGATAGTCCCGCATGGTTCGGCACGCCGCTTCCGCCGCCGCTCAGCGATGTGCGCCAGCCGGTGATGAACTACGACGATGTGTTCGCGCCGCTGCCGGCGCAGTTCGCCCATCGTCCCGACAAGTCGGATGAGGTGCTCGACGGCGCCGCGCTGAAGGCCGATCAGAAGAAAGTGGTTGGTTTCTCGCTCGAGAGTCTCGGCGCGGGCGAGAAAGTGTGGGGACGCCGCGCGGGAACGCCGTCGTTCATGCACACGATCGAGTGGACCGTGAACGCCTTCAAGACGGCCGGCCTGAAAGATGCGAAGGTCGAGACGTACTCCGTGCCCGCGCCGATGTGGGTGCCGAAGTCGTGGCAGGTGCAGATCGTCGGCGACGCGGCGTTCGGCGCGGGCACGCAGACGGTGACGCTGCAGTCGGCGTTTCCTCAACCGGGCGGTGTGTCGATCCCAGGCGGCAGCCTGACGGCGCCGGTCGTCTACGTGGGTCATGGGACCGATGCGGATCTGGCTGGGCGGGACGTCAAAGGCAAGATTGCGATCGTGCGCGTGCGTCCGGAGCCGTCGCTCTTCGGCGCGGGCGAGCAGGGCGTGGCGGCGCGGCTGGCAGAGAAGGGCGCGGCCGGCGTGATCAACGCGATTGAAGGTCCGGGTAACGCGCAATACATTGATCCGCGGTTCGCGTGCGGCAAATCGCCGTGCTTCATGGTCGGGGGACAGGACGCGTGGTTTCTGCAGACGGTGATCGGCAAGGCGGCGAATGCCGGCATGCTCGACACGCTGAAGATCACGCTCGCGCTGACGTCCGAGGAGCAGGGTGGTCTAACGTCGGCCAACGGCATCGCGACGATTCCCGGGAAGTCTGCGAAGCGGATCATCATTAACGCGCACGCAGACGGCTACTTTCAGGGTGGTGACGACAACGCCAGCGGCCTCGCGGTCCTCGTCGGCCTGGCGAAATACTTCGCGAAGCAGCCGCAGCCGGCGCACACACTGATGTTCGTTGCGAGCGGCGGTCACCACGGACCGGGCAACGGTCCGACGTCGCTGATCGCGGCGCATCCGGAACTAAAGGACGGCACCGTGTTGATCCTCAACCTCGAGCATGTGGCGTACGCCGACATCGTTCGCGGCAAAGTGCGCGCGACGAACAACATCGGGATGACATGGGAGACGAGCGTCACGGAGGCGGCGAAGGCCGTGGGCGTGACCAACGAGTCACCGTTTCTGTTCGACCTCTGGAAGCGCGCGTCGCGCTGCTACGGCGTCGCGACGTATCAGTCAGCGGGAACCACCGTGTCGGGCGACCTTGGCGGCTATCGGCCACTGAACGTGCCGATGACGCAGATGATTCAGTCGGGCACGTTCTACCACGCGTCCGGCGATGTGCTCGAAGCGGTCCCCGCAGAAGGACTCGAACGCGCCGCGCGTTTCCACGCGTTCTTCATCGAGCAGGCGGACCGGGCGCCGGAGTCGCTGATTGCGGCCGGCAAGGGGACGCCGTATCAGCCGGCAATCAAAGCCTGCCCGTAACCAGAACAACAGGCCACAGAGTCACAGAGCCTGCTACGCAGGCCCGGTCGCACGTCAGACTCTGCGAGTTCTGCGGTCTCTGCGTTGATCGTCGTCTCTGTGACTCCGTGACTCTGTGGCGCTCACTTGATCGCCCCGGTCGCACGACTGAAGTCGTGCGCTACTTGACCGACCCGGTCGTCGCGACTGAAGTCGTGCGCTACTTGACCGACCCGGTCGTTGCGAAGTTGTAGTGCTCCACCGCGTGCTTGAGTAGATCCGCCACGTCTTCCTGCAGCAGATATCCGTGTTCGACGAGGTCGAGCGCGGCCGCCGCGAACTTCCCGACGTACTCATCCCGATTGCGATAGCGCTCTTCGATCGACGGCCGCGGATCGTGTGCGCGATCGCGGTCGGCTTTCGTCCGCGCGAACGGGATGTACGATCCGATTTCGCCCGCGAGGCGATCGGGTGCGCCGATGGACGCGTCGCGGTAGTTCCAGCCGGCCTGCGTCGCCAGCGGGACGGCGATGTCCGGCAGCCGGATTCCGGCGCGCACGTTCCCGTCACCATCCACCGCCGGCACGCGGACCACGAACGCCGGGCCGACTTCCGGCGGCTCGACGCTGACGATGCCCTTCGCCCAGTCCGCGCCGAAATTCAGATGGAACGCGCGCAGCGGCTGCTGCGGAAACTGATAGCCAGGAACCGCCGGCCACCCCGCGCGATCGGTCGTCGTCAACGTGCCGTCGGCGAGATGCGGAATCGCGCTGGACGGCGGCGCCACATCGTCGGTGATCCAGCGATCCAAGGCGCGGAACAGCGCCCGGACCGCTGGCGAGTAGTTCAGCGGGTTGAGCACTGCGCGGCCGGTCATGCCGCCACCGACGTTCGACATCGGTGGAAACGGCCCCGGCCCATGCGGCGCGGACGCGATCATGTAGATGCGCGTGTTCGCCGGCAGGTCGGCGTCCTTCGTTCCGGTGGGATCCGTATGCACGAGAGAACCGGCGCGGTTGAAGTACTCGGAGTTGGTGAGCAGGTGGAAGATTTTCGGCGCGGTCCCGGTGCGTTCCGCGCGTGCGAGGATGCTGTCGATCGCGCCGCCCTCCGGATCGGTCTCCGGGCCATCGGTGAACGGAAACAAGTCCACTGGAAACAGGATATTGAAATACTGCAGCGCGTCGCGCGACGCCTGACCGAAGCGGTGGTTGAACGACCCACGACCGGCGCCGCCGACCTGATCGAAGACGCCGTCGAACACCTTGCGTCCCTGCTCGTCTTCGTTGAAGCCCTGATAGAGAAAGTGCCGCAGGAATCGGCCGCTCTGCGACACGCCCCAGCCCATC
Source organism: Acidobacteriota bacterium (assembly GCA_043759095.1). GTDB lineage: Bacteria > Acidobacteriota > Vicinamibacteria > Vicinamibacterales > CAVVIG01 > CAVQFC01. Next base: position 3,787 of record JAYVMG010000396.1, read on the forward strand.
GCATAGCGAAGGCCAGGCATCGGATTCGATGACGACGTGTCGTACTTCAGGAAGCTGATCAGATCGCGCGTGCCGGACAGCCCGATGCCCACGACTCGCGGATCGGCGGTGCGATAGACGACGTCGTAGATGCGTCCGGGCTCGAAGCCGCCATCGAGCGCGACGGCGCCAGGGTCCGTGAAGCGCCAGCGCGCGCGCGGGATCATCTGACCTTTGGCCGTGGGGTCATCGCGCACCGTCATGACGTTCTCGGCGCTGTTGGGGTCGAGCGCACCGTAAGCTTTGTGCGCACGGTCGGCGACCGAGGCCGTGTTCGCGCGATCGTTGAGGATGAAGTTGCCGCGGACGAGGCCTGTGATCGGCTTGCCGTTCTCGGTCGCGATCGGCATCTCCATGCGCATCGTGCCCGGACGTTCGGGGACGTCCCACTGCCATCCCATCCACAGCAGCGTGAAGCCCTGGCGCATCAGCACGCCGTCACCAAACTCCGCCTCGGTTGTGGGATCGGGTGAGCCGGCCGCTTTCTGAAAAGTCTGCAGCAGCGACTTCCCGCCGCGGTTGCCGACTTCGTAGAACAGGCGGCCGTTGCCGCGGCGCGGATCGACCGGCTTCAGCATGTAGAAGTCGGCGCTGGCCTCCACTTCACCACTCGCGTTTCTCGGCGCCAGCTTCAGATCGACAATGTCGCCGTTGCGAGGGAGGTTGGGGTCGAGGCCGAAGTCGACCTTGCCGATCAGTTTTTCGTACGCGCCCGCAGCGCCGAATGCGCGGCCGTTCAGAATCACTTCGCGGCGTTCGATGCGCAGCCGCACCACGCGGGCGTCAGCGGCTGAAGCGACGAACATCAACATCACGGCCGCGGCGGTTGTCCTGAGCATATGTGTCTTCTTCGTGCTTTCGTGTCTTCGTGGCTATTGCGTGATCGATCGAGTCGACAGGGCTTTGGGCTTCGCATCAGCATTCGCGATGTCCCAGCTCACCTGATGAATCAGGCGCGTGATCTTCTCCATCTTCACGTAGTTGATCTTCTCGGGCCTGTCGTACTGTGTGTGGTAGTCAGGGTGCAGGCCGGTGATGAAGCCCATCGCCGGCACGCCGTGCTGAAGGAACGGCCACTGATCGCTGCGTCGCACGAGGTTCGAGCTGTTGTTGTCGTAGCGCTTCTTCAGGTCGAGCCCAATCCCGCCGTTTGCCTGTTCGACCATAGCCGTGATGTCCGGCACTTTCGAGAACGCCATCAGATTCAGCGCGTTGCTGTTGGACTCGGCCGTCTGCACCTCGAGTCCGGCGAACCTCGGACCGCCGCCGACGGGGATCTCTTCGTTGCGGCCGATCATGTCCATGTTCAGCACCGCTGCGATCGTGTTCAACGGCGCGAGCGGCTGTTCGGTGTACGCCCACGCGCCCAGCAGTCCGCGCTCCTCGGAGTTCCACGATGCGAACAGGATGCTGCGCTTCGGACGATGACCCTCTTTCGCGGCCAGCGCGTACGCCTCGGCGATTTCGATCAGCGCGACGACGCCGGAGCCGTTGTCGTCGGCGCCGTTGAAGATCTGCGTGCCGTCCGAGCCATTGTGATCGTAGTGCGCGGAGACGATCACCCACTCGTTCTTCAGCCGCGGATCGCCGCCCTCGAGCAGGGCGACGACGTTGCGATCCGGCACGATGTGGCGGTCGACCGCGGTGTGCACGGCGACGCGCGTGCCCGGCAGTGGCAGCGGCGTGAAACCCTTGGCGGTCTCCGACGCCTTTGCCAGATCCTCCATCGTCTGTCCGGCGCCGCTGACGAGGGATGCGGCCACGGCGGGTGAGATCTGGGCGACCGGAATGCGGATGCGGTCGGCCCAGGCCGCGAGCATGTAGTTGAGAATCCGTGGTGGTTTCTCCGGCCAGTAGGTGCGCGCGGTCGCTTCGAAATTGGCCGCGCCCGGATGATTGTGGACATCGCTGACGAACAGGACCGCGACGGCGCCCTTCTCCTGCGCCGCGAACACCTTGCGCCACACCGTGGACGGCTCCGACGTGACCACGCCGTCGAAGGGACTGTTCGGATCGCGTTCGCCCGGCTCGTGGTCGAGCGCGAGGACGATCTTCCCCTTGACGTCGCCGTTGTAGTCGTTGTACCCGAGATGCGGCGCGCTGATGCCGAACCCGACGAAGACCACCGGCGCGACGGCGTTGCCGGTGGCGCTGAAGCGGTGCGGGTAGAACTCCTGGCCGGCGTGCAGCTGGCGTGAGACGCCGTCGCCGTTCTGCACGTCGAGGACGTTCATCGAGAGCGACTGCGTCGCCAGCGTCGCCGTCATCAGGTTGTACGGCTGGAAGAACGAGCCGTTCGGGCCGGCGCCCTTCAGCCCCAGGCGCTCGAATCGCGATCGGATGAAGTCCGCGGACGCGCGATTCTCTTCCGTATCGGTCAGCCGTCCCCGCAACGAATCGCCGGCGAGAAAGAACAAGTCGGCGCGCAGATCATCCTGGCGGATCGAATCGTTCTGCGGAGCGCGCTGCTGCGCAGTCACACCGACGGCCGCAGCCAAGCCGAGGGCGATCAAAAAACGCTTGGTCATGCCGCTGATTATGCAGCCACAACAGACACGAACGATGCGAAAGCCACGAAACACACGAAAAAGAAGGCGTGACTAGTTGGAGTAGGTGGCTCGAACGCGTCTCGACCTCGCCAGGTAGGTCAGCCACGCGGCGTGGTAGACGAGCGATGCGGCGACGTAATACACGGTGTCGCCAGGCAGTCTGTTGTTGGGAAAGTACGGCGTCGTGTAGACGAAGACGTCGGTGGCCGCCGACAACAGCAGCGCCGCCTTGGCCAGCGTCACGGCATTCGGCTGCAGATTTTGAAGCGCGCGTCCGGCGGTCATCCCGAATCCGATGACGCCGAGCCGAAGGACCAGAATCATCGCGACCGGCGCACCGCGCAACGCCAGCGCGCCCAGCGCGCCAGACGCCGTCACCGCCAGACTCAGTGGGTGAAGGACCACGAGCACCCGGCTGAGAATCAGCAACCAGCCACCGACACCCTCGGCCATGGATAATACTAGGCCGAGTGGAAGGGCTAAGGCTGAAGGCTGAGCGCAAGAAGCCCTGAGCTCTGAGCCTTAAGCCCTATGCGTTTGTATCTCGTACACCACGGCGTCGCAGTCGGACCGGACGAAGATGCACGCCGGCCGCTGTCGGCCGTCGGACTCGCGGGCGCCGCGCGTGTGGCTGGGCTCGCCGCGGCAAAGGGCGCCAAGCCCGAGGTGGTATGGCATAGCGGCAAGCTGCGCGCGAAACAGACGGCGCAGGAGTTCTGGCGCGCGTGCAACGCGCTCGCGGAGTTCGCAGTCACCCGAGACCTGCAACCCGATGACCCGCCGCAATGGATGCGCGATCGCCTGCGCGGCGAAACGCGGGACATCGCGATCGCCGGACATTTTCCGTATCTCCCGAGATTGCTGGCGCTGCTGGTGACGGGCGGGAACCCAGGCGCTTCGATCGTCACGCAAGGCTCAAGCCTTGCGCCACACGGCTTTCCGATCAACGGGATCGTCGCCCTCGTCACGGATGACGAGGGCGAGACATGGCGGGAGCTCTGGAGGATTAGCGGATAACGAGGCCGAGCGACGCGCGCCAGAAGTGCAGGCGATCGCCGTTGATGTCGACGCTGCTGACGCCGGTGTTCAGCTCGTGCGTCGCCCGCAGGTAGCGCAGGTCAACGCGAACGCCGACGTGATCGGCGAAGTAGCCCATCACCCCGCCACCGGCATCCCAGCCGAACATGTTGTCTGACGAAGACACTTTGGCGATCGTCCCGCCGTCAATCTGGGTCCGGATCAACCCGACGCCGCCGACGACATAGGGCCGGATGCCCGCGCCGTGCTGACCACCGACCGGCACGCCGAGAATCAGGTTGCCCATCAGGTTCATCACGGTGTTGTGGCCGAAGTCGCTCTGGTTGCCAAAAAAGCTCGGACTCCAGCCGAAATCCGCTTCGCCCCCGACGATGCCCGCGCCCATGCTGCCGGCGCTGACGCCCACCGTGGTCTGTCCATTCCGAATGTTGCTGCCGAAGGCCGAGCCGACCCACGGTGTAAAGAATCAATCCGCCCGCGCCTGAGACGGCGCAAGCACAACGGCAATCGCTGACAGGAAAATAAGAGATTTTATGACGCGCTTCATGGGTACGACTCCTTAGTTCAGGGAACTGCAAGCGTCGTACCCGTTGAAGGCGAGCGGATGAGCCGGATGAGCGAACTAGCGTTTGTGCGTCTGCGCGTAATCGACGGCGAACTGTTTCAGGGCGGGGTTCGTGAGGCCGAGGGCGTTGGCCTCG
>JAYVMG010000397.1:0-3051 GCA_043759095.1 Acidobacteriota bacterium
GGCAGACGGGTGGACCGCGGTGACGCGCGACGGCACGCTGTCGGCGCACTTCGAGCACACGGTGGCGGTAACGGCGGACGGACCATGGATTCTGACGGCAAGGGAGTGCCGGTCGCCGCGGCAAAGTAGCGCGAAGGCTTTAGCCGAGCGATGAGTGCGGTTGTCGGCGTGGTCACCGAGACGCTGCCGAGCGCGCTGTATAAGGTGCGACTCGACGAAGGGTCGCTGGTGATGGTGCATATCGCGGATCGGATGGATCGCAACTTCGTGCGGATCCTGGTCGGCGATCGGGTGCGGATTGAGTTGTCGCCCGTCGACGTCGGGCGAGGGCGGATAGTAGAAAAGCTGTAGCGCACGTAGCGCGAAGGCTTCAGCCGAGCGAGGACTATGAAGGTAAGAGCATCGGTCAAACGGATTTGCGACAAGTGCAAGATCGTCCGGCGCAAGGGCGTCGTGCGTGTGATTTGTTCGAATCAGAAACACAAGCAGCGGCAGGGATAAGACTATGGCGCGAATTGCAGGCGTTGATCTCCCGAGGACCAAGCGCATCGAGGTTGGTCTCACCTATATCTATGGCATCGGGCGCTTTCGCTCGAACACGATTCTGAAAGCGGCCGGGGTCAGTCCCGACATCCGCATCAAGGATCTGTCCGAAGACGACGTCCGGAACATCAGCAAGGTCATCGAGGAGCAGGGCGGCGTGGAGGGCGATCTTCGCAAGGAGATCTCCATGAACATCAAGCGGCTGATGGAAATCGGCTGCTTCCGCGGCCTCCGGCATCGCCGCAATCTGCCCGTGCGCGGGCAGCGGACGAAGACCAATGCGCGCACGCGCAAGGGTCCGCGTAAAGGCGCCATCGCGAAGAAGAAGGTTATCTAACCATGGCAAAGAGTGACGCAGCGGCCCCGGACGCGGGCCTTCCCGAGAAAGAAAAGAAGGAAGGCGCCGGCAAGCGCAAGAAGACCTTCAAGAAGCGCGGCGAGAAGCGCATTGTGCACCACGGCCTGGCGCACATTCACGCCTCGTTCAACAACACCACGGTGACCATCACCGATACCGAAGGCAACGTCGTGGCGTGGTCGAGCGCCGGCGGCATCGGTTTCAAGGGTTCGCGCAAGGGCACGCCGTTCGCGGCGACCCAGGCGGCGCTCGCGGCCGGCAACGTCGCCAAGACGGTCGGCATGCGGTCGCTGGACGTGCGCGTGAAAGGGCCCGGATCCGGCCGTGAGTCGGCGATCCGCGCGCTGCAGACAGTCGGTCTTGAAGTGAAGTCGATCCGCGACGTGACGCCCATCCCGCACAACGGATGTCGTCCGCCGAAGCGGAGGAGAGTGTAAATGGCTCGTTATATCGGTCCGGTCTGCCGGCTCTGCCGCCGCGAGGCGATGAAGCTGTTCCTCAAGGGCGAGCGCTGCTACACGGAGAAGTGCGCCATTGAGAAGCGTAACTTCCCGCCCGGCCAGCACGGCAAGACGCGGAAGGCGAAGCTCGCCGGCTACGGCCTGCAGCTGCGCGAGAAGCAGAAGGTCAAGCGCATCTACGGCGTGCTCGAGGATCAGTTCCGCGGGTACTTCGAAATGGCCGAGCGCGCGCGCGGGATCACCGGCGTGACGCTGCTGCAGCTGCTCGAGCGGCGGCTGGACAACGTCATCTATCGGCTGGGTCTCTCGACGTCGCGGCCGCAAGCGCGGCAGCTTGTCCGCCACGGCCACTTCCTCGTCAACGGCAAGAAGGTCGACATCCCGTCCTTCCAGGTGAAGGAAGGCGACGTGATCACCGTGCTCGGCCGCACGCAGAAGAACACGACGATCGAACACGCGATGGAAGAAGTGAAGGGCCGCGGCATCCCAGAGTGGCTCTCGTTCGACCAGACGTCGATCACCGGCCGCGTGAACGCGATGCCGACGCGCGAGCAGATCAACCTGCCGGTGCAGGAACAGCTCATTGTGGAGTTGTACTCGAAGTAGCAAGTCTCAAGGCTCAACTCTCAGCGTTGAGAGTTGAGACCTGAGAGTTGTCGTCATCCGCTGACCCGCAGCCTTTTCAGACCTGCGGCGGGAGGTCGGCGGTCAATTGCAGGTCTGGAGGCCCGTCTGCGGGCCCGACGCGAAAGGATACCAAGATGTTGTGGAAAGGTTTTCAGCGACCCAAGCGGCTCGAGTTCGAACGCGAGACGCTCACCGATCGATTCGGCCGGTTCTACGCGCAGCCGTTCGAGCGCGGTTTCGGCACGACGATCGGCAACGCCCTGCGCCGCGTGCTGCTGTCCTCGATTGAAGGCGCGGCGATCACCGCGGTAAAGATCGACGGCGTGCTGCACGAGTTCTCGCCGATTCCTGGCGTGGTCGAGGACGCGACGGACATCATCCTGAACCTGAAGCAGATTCCGCTGAAGCTGCATACGGATCAGATCAAGACCCTGACCATCAAGATCGACAAGGCCGGCGAAGTCCGGGGGCGCGACATTCAGGCCGACGGCGACGTCGAGATCCTGGAGCCGGATGCCCACATCGCGACCGTCTCCGAGCACGGCAAGCTGCACATGGAGATGCGCATGAAGCGCGGCCGCGGCTACGTCTCGGCCGACAAGAACTTCGATGAGGATCTCGGCATCGGCTGGATTCCGATCGACTCGGTTCACTCGCCGGTCAAGAAGGTCAACTACCTGGTCGAGGCGGCGCGTCTCGGACAGACCACTGACTACGACAAGCTGACGGTCGACGTCTGGACCAACGGTTCGATCAATCCGCGCGACGCCGTCTCGCTGGCCTCGAAGCTGGTCCGCGATCACCTGAACATCTTCATCAACCTCGAAGAAGGTGCGGAGACGACGGCGGAAACCGCCGCCGATGCGCCGCGCTCGGGCGCGAGCAACGAGAACCTCGACAAATCGGTCGAGGAGCTCGAGCTCTCCGTCCGGTCGTACAACTGCCTGAAGAACGCGAACATCCGGACGATCCGCGAGCTGGTGCTCAAGACCGAAGCCGAGATGCTCAAGACCAAGAACTTCGGGCGCAAGAGCCTGAACGAGATCAAGGAAATCCTGCAGA
>JAYVMG010000398.1:0-19867 GCA_043759095.1 Acidobacteriota bacterium
CTCGAGCAGCCGATCACGGCTGATTTCGCGTTCATCAAGGCCTGGCGGGGCGACCGGTCGGGGAATCTCATTTATCGGAAGACCGCGCGTAACTTCAATCCGGTCATGGCAACCGCCGCCGCGGTGACGATCGCCGAGGTCGAGCACCTGGTCGAGCCCGGAGAAATCGACCCGGACCATGTCGTTACACCCGGGATTTTCGTGAAGTACATCCTGGAAGGCGCGCGCTACGAGAAACGCATCGAGAAGCGGACCACCAAATGATTTGCCACGAAGACACGAAAGCACGAAGACCAGAAACAATATTGGTTTTCTTCGTGGCTTCGTGCCTTCGTGGCCTGATCCAAGTTGAGCGTGATGCCTGATATTCGAGACCGGATCGTGACACGCGTGGCCCGCGAACTGAGGGACGGCGACTACGTCAACCTCGGCATCGGGATGCCGACCCTTGTCGCGAATCACATTCCGCCAGGGGTCAACATCACGCTGCACTCCGAGAACGGCCTGCTCGGCATCGGCCCGTATCCGCTGGACGCGGACGTCGATCCCGATCTGATCAACGCCGGCAAGGAGACCGTCACCGAAACGCCCGGCTGCTCGTACTTCAACAGCGCCGATTCGTTCGCGATGGTGCGCGGCGGCCACATCGACCTCACGGTCCTCGGTGCGCTGCAGGTGGATGAAGAAGGGAACCTCGCGAACTGGATGATCCCCGGCAAGATGGTGAAGGGGATGGGCGGCGCCATGGACCTGGTCGCCGGCGCAAAAAAGATCATCATCGCGATGGAGCACGCGACGAAGGACGGCGGCCACAAGATCGTGAAGCGGTGCACGCTGCCGTTCACCGGCCTGAAGGTCGTGAACCTGATCATCACCGAGCTGGCCGTGATCGAGGTCACGCCGCGCGGGCTCGTGCTGAAAGAGATCGCGTCCGACACGACGCTCGACCGCGTCCGCCAGGCCACGGGCGCGGAACTCATCGTTGACGGTGTCCCCGCCGTCTTCTAAAAGAGACGCTGCCGTGTTCTGGCGTTGATCGCGGCGGCGGTCGACGCGCGTGACGTGACCGTTCCCGAGAGTCCAGTGTGCGCCGCGCAAGGTGCGGTGTATACTCCACCGCCCGCAGGCGGCCAGAGAGCCTTGCCGGTTTCGCCACTATGGCTACACAGACCCCGCCGAACGACCGCACGCTCGATGTCTTTGAAGTCATCGAGGAGGAATACGCGCACCTGCACCCGAACGCGGCTCCGGTCTCGAATGACCGGCTCTTCACCGCCGATCAGGTCAGGGATGCTGTGTCGCTGGCGCGCATCTTGTGCGAGGCCATTCAGCAGTTTGACCGCAAGTGGGAGTCCTCGCCCGCGCACATTGTGGCGCTGTACGTGCTCGAGGCCGCGCCCAGTCTCACGGAGTCGGCCCAGGAACTGCACGCGGCCATCGGGCGCCGCCTGACCGCTTCGGACGCCGAGGTTCGCACACAGGCCTTCGTCGGCCACCTCATCGCGCGATTCAACGCCCTCGTCGATGGGCCGCTGCTGGTGGACAAAGCGTTCAGGCCGTTGTATCCCGAAGCGGGGGTCACCGACGCGGACGACACGCCCGAGCGCCGGGGACGCGCCAACCGGTTGCTGCTGCAGACGGCCTTTTCTCCGTCGATCATGCGGCTGCGCGATGTGCGCCTCGCGGCCGTGTACGACAAGATTCGCCGGAAGGGGCACACGGCGATTTGCCTCTCGGGCGGCGGCATCCGCAGCGCGACATTCGCGCTCGGGGTGTTGACCGGCCTAGCCAGGCACGGCCTGTTGGGTAAGTTCGACTACCTCTCGACGGTCTCCGGTGGCGGCTACATCGGCTCCTGGCTCTCGGCGTGGATGTACTACGAGGGCGCGCCCGCCGTCCAGAAGCAACTCGGATCGATGACGGGCGAGAAGCTGCAGCCCGACCCCGAACCGGTGCGGCACCTGCGCGCCTACAGCAGTTACCTCAGTCCGAAGCTCGGCATGTTCTCCGCCGACACGTATACCCTGGTGGCCACGTTGGTCCGCAATCTGCTTCTGAACTGGATTGTTGTTGTCCCCCTGCTGCTGGCCGTGGTGCTCGTCCCTCGATTTGCCGTCACGGTGCTGCGCGTAGCCGCGGACCCGGAACACGACGGTGTCTTCGGCATCACCGATCAAGCGTGGATCTATATCTTGTACGCCTTCGGCTTCGTGCTGGGTATGACGGCCATCTCGTACGTGCATCGCAACCGGCCGAACGAGTTCCGTTCTCCTCCGCCGTTCGCCGAGCGCACGCAGAAGGCCTTCATCCTCCGGTGCCTGGTGCCGCTCGTCTTGTGCGCCTCGGCGCTGACGCTTGCCTGGTGGATGGTCGAGGAAGATTTGGGGACTCACAAGATGCCGCTCCGAGTCCTGCGAGCGTTTGCCTTGGGCGGCTTCGCCATGCACCTGCTTGGGTGGATCATCGGCGTCCGCCGACTGAAGAGGCGAGGGCGCGAAGTGCTCGTGATCGCGGTCACCGGCGCGATCGGCGGCCTGCTGTCCGGCAAGTTGGTGCAACTGGTCCACTGGGTCGCGAACCTCAAACCGCTCACGAACATTGTTGCGGAACCGGGCATTCTGAGCCCACGGATCTACGTGATCCTCGCCGTCCCCGTCTTTCTGGGAATGATCTTGATCGGCAGTCAGCTCACCGTCGGGCTGACCAGCCAATGGACGACTGACGACGAGCGGGAATGGGGCGCCCGCTTCAACGCGTGGCTCCTCATTACCATTGTGGGGTGGATCTCTGTCACGGCCATCGTGCTGATGTTGCCGCCGGTATTCGAGAAGTATTGGGACTTTCAAGGTCCAGCCGCGGCTGGCGTGGGCGGCGTGTCGGGCCTTATTACCTTGCTGCTCGGAAGCAGCGCCGCGACACCGGCCACATCGTCCACCCCCAGGGCGGGCGACAGTTCGGGCCCGGTCAAGGTCGCCAAGCGGATCGCCCTCGCGGTGGCCGCCCCCGTGTTTGCCGTGTCGCTGATTGCACTGCTGTCCATCGCGAACAGCCAATTCATCCTGCCGCGCGCGTGCCTGGTCACGAACGCGTGTTCAGTCCCCGCAGAGTCCGCTCACCCGGCGGACTATGCGCATCCCGGGTTGGTCGCGGGGATCATCCTTCTCCTGGCGGGGTCTGGGCTCGGCCTGGGTCTGTTCATCGACACCAATCAGTTCTCGCTGCATGCGATGTATCGCAATCGGCTCACCCGGGCGTACCTGCGCGCGTCGCGACCGCGGGACGCGCGCGCTGCCGACCCGTTCACCGGGTTCGATACGGGCGACGACCTGCCCTTGGGCACGCTGTGGCCGGCGGTGACCGTTAGAGAAGGGCGCACACGCGACCGCGATGAGGGAATGCCGCCGCTGCACATCGTGAACATGACGCTCAACCTGGTGTCGGGCCAAACTCTGGCGTGGCGGCAGCGGCAGGCGGCGTCGCTGGCCGCGTCGGCGTTACACGCTGGCTCCGCGTTCTTGGGCTACCGGCGGACGAGCGTGCCCCTGGGCGCCAGCGAACCTGATGCCCCGGCTCCTTCCCTATATGGCGGTCCCAAAGGTATCTCGCTGGGCACAGCGTTCACGATTTCAGGCGCCGCAGCCAGCCCGCAAGCCGGTTACAACTCCTCGCCCGCCGTGACGTTTCTCATGGCCCTGTTCAACGCCCGGCTCGGATGGTGGCTCGGCAACCCGGGCGCCTATGGCGACGGGACGTTTGAGCTCGCGTGCCCGCGGATTGGCGTCCTGCCGCTGTTGAAGGAGATGTTCGGCCTGACCACCACCACCAACGACTTCGTGTTCCTCTCCGACGGCGGCCACTTTGAAAACCTCGGCCTCTACGAAATGGTCCTCCGCCGATGCCGCTTCATTCTCGTCAGCGACGGCGGATGCGACGCGACGGCGTCGTTCGAGGACCTTGGCAATGCGCTGAGGAAGATCCGCATCGACCTGGGTGTGTCCATCGACTTCCCGACCAAGATGCCGATCTTCTCGCGTGATTCGACGAGCGATGGCTTGGGAACGTACTGGGCGGTGGGCAAGATCCGCTACGCGCAAATCGATCGGCCGGCGGACGATCGGGGAGAAGATCGGGCCCCCGATGACGACTACGACGGTGTCCTGCTGTACGTCAAGCCCGCGATCTACGGGCGCGAGCCGGCCGACGTCGATAACTACGCCCGCATGAGCCCGACGTTTCCGCACGAATCCACGGCCGACCAGTTCTTTACCGAGTCGCAGTTCGAGAGTTATCGCGCCCTCGGGTCGTACGTCGTGGACGAGATGTGGCGGGAACTGGGAGGGGAGGGGCGACCCGGCGGCAACCCGTTGCCCGGCGGCAATCCGTTGGCTGATCACCCGCTGGGATGGCTGCGCGCTCAGCGAGGAGTGGCCTGACCTTGATGACCATCGCCAGCTTTGGTCCGTATCGACTGGACGAAAAAATCGGGGAAGGCGGCATGGGCGAGGTGTTTCGCGCCTTTGACACCCGTCTGAATCGTCCGGTCGCCGTCAAGGTCATGCGCGGCGCGCGTGAAGGTGACGAGGTCGCCGTTCAGCGGTTTCTGCGGGAGGCTCGAGCCGCCTCCGCCCTCAACCACCCGAACATCGTGATCATCCATGAGGTCGGCGAGACTCCCTCGGGCGAGCACTTCATCGTCCAGGAGTTCATCGTCGGGCACACCCTCCGCTCGCTGATCTCCAGTCCGCTACCGCCGGCCAGAATCGTGGAAATCGGCGCACAGATCGCGAAGGCGCTCTCGGCCGCCCATGCCGCGGGCATCGTGCACCGGGACGTGAAGCCCGAGAACATCATGGTGCGCGACGACGGCTACGTGAAGGTGCTGGACTTCGGCCTGGCGCACCAGACCGAGGCCCACACCGACTCCGCCGGGGAACTCACGACCCGTACGAACCTCTACACCGCCCCGGGCACGCTGCTGGGCACCCCTTCGTACATGTCGCCGGAGCAGGCCAAGGGTCTTCCGTCCGGGTCGCCCATCGACGTCTTCGCCCTCGGCGTCGTCTTCTACGAGATGGGCACCGGCCGGCGGCCGTTTGTCGCCGCCACCCACCTTGCAGTTCTGAACAGCATCATCTCGGAGCAGCCGGTCCCGATGGGCCGGATCACGCCATCGGTGCCGCAAGCACTCGATGATCTCGTCCAACAGATGCTCGAGAAGGACCCGGCCCGGCGTCCGTCCGCGCCCGAGGTGGAGCGCCAGCTCGCGGCGATGCAGGGCATTTCTGCGACGGCCGAGGTGTCCCCGGAACAGGTTTCGGCTCGCGCATCGAATGTGGGTCGCGAGCCAGAGCGGACCCAGTTGCGGCAGGCGTTCACGCACGTCAAGGCCGGCCGCAGCTTGATCATCGCGGTCACCGGCGAGCCCGGCATCGGCAAGTCGACCATCCTTCAGGATTTCCTGACCGATTTGGCGACCCGCGGTGAGCGCGTGACGGTGGCCCGGGGACGCTGTTCGGAGAGTCTGGCCGGCGCCGAGGCGTACTTGCCGGTGCTCGAGGCCTTCGACAGCCTGCTGCACCGCACCGTGGGACCGTCCTTGGACGCGGTCGTCCGGTTGGTTGCGCCGACCTGGTACGTGCAGGTGGCCACGCGCACGATCGAAGAGTCGATGGTGGGCCGGCTGCAAGAGTCCACGCCGGCGCCGTCGCAGGAGCGCATGAAGCGTGAGTTCGGCGCGCTGCTCCAGGAGTTGACCCGCACACAACCCCTCGTACTGGTCATCGAGGATCTCCACTGGGCTGACGTCTCGACGGTCGATCTGCTCAACTACCTTGCCGGCCGGTTCGCCGACATGCGCCTGCTGGTGATCGCCACCTACCGGCCGTCGGACATGGAGCTGGCCAAGCACTCGTTTGTCGGCATCAAGAGTGATCTGCAGTCGCGCGGCCTGTTGGAAGAGGTGGCGCTGAAATTTCTCGAACCGGCGGACGTGGACCGCTACCTGTCCCTGCAGTTCCCCGGCCACCAGTTTCCGCCCGACTTCGCGCGGGGGATTCACGCCAAGACCGAGGGCAGCCCGCTCTTCATGGCCGACCTCGTGCGCTACGTGCGCGACACTGGAGGCATGGTCGAACAGGACGGCGTGTGGCGGATTGCCCAGACGCTGCCCGCTGCCCGCGACCTGCCGCAATCGGTGCGCGGCATGGTCACCCGAAAGATCGAGCAGGTGGACGAGCGGGATCGCGAACTGCTGCTCGCGGCCAGCGTTCAGGGCCACGAGTTTGATTCAAACACCGTGGCCGAAGCCCTGGAGATGGACCCGGCCGAAGTCGAAGACCGACTCGCCGTGCTCGAGCGCGTGCACGTGTTCGTCAAGAAGGGCGACGAGCGTGAGTTCTCCAACCGGACGCTGACGCTGGACTACCAATTCGTCCACGTGCTGTATCAGAACGTGCTCTACGCCTCCCTTCAGCCGAGACGCCGGATCGCTCTCAGCGGGCGTGTCGTGAAATCGCTGGTGCAGCATTACGGGGATGACGCGCCGAGTATTGCCGGGCGCCTGGCGGTGCTGTACGAAACCGCGCGCGAGTTTGCCGCGGCCGCACAGTATTTCTACGTGGCCGCGCAACGGGCCGTCGCCCTCTTCGGATTCGGAGAGGCCCTGTCGCTCGCCGATCGCGGCCTCGCCGGACTGCGCGCGCTACCCGACGGCCCGGAACGCCAGCAGCTGGAACTCGGCCTGCAACTGACGCGGGGGACCTCATTGCGGATGGTCAAGGGATGGGCCGCCTCCCAGCTGGAGCCGACGTTCGCGCGGGCGCGGGAATTGTGCCACCAGATGCAGGATCCACCGCAGCTTTTCCCCGTGCTCTGGAACCTGAATTTCTTCACGATGATCCGCGGCGACATGGCCCTCGTGCGCGACCAGAACACCGAGCTTCGGGCCCAGGCTGAGAAGTCCGGCAACGATGCCCACCGGATGGCCGCCGACCATGTGTCCGGCGTGGCGCTGGAATTCATGGGTGAGTTCGTCGAGGCGAACCGGCTGCTGGAGCAATCGCTTTCGCGACACGACCCGGCCAAGCACAAGACCTATTCGGCGATGTACGGCGTCGACCCCGGCATGTACGCCAGGCCGATGTCCAGCCGTCCGCTGTTTGCGCTCGGCTACCCCGATCAAGCTCTGGCGCGAAACAACGAGACGCTGGAGATTGGGCGATTCCAACGCGAGCCCGTCACGCAGGTCTTTGCGCAGCTCATCGCCGCCGGCGTGCATGTGTATCGAGGCGAAACGGCGGAGGCCATTGCGCTGGCCGACGAAGCGATCGCGCTCTGCAAGGAGTATTCGCTGGTGCAGGAAGCCGAATGGGCGCGCGGGTTCAGGGGCGCCGCGCACTCGGTCGCCGGCCGCACACCGGAAGCCCTGGCGGACCTGACGCAGGCGCTGAGCACCCTCCAGTCCCTGCGCGCGGGGGTCGCCCGAACGATGTTCCTCTCGTTCCTGGCCGATGCCCATCAGCGCGCCGGCCAGGTGCAGGACGGCATGACGGCAGTCGAGGCGGGGCTCGCGTTTGGCCAGCAGTCGCACCAGCACGGCTTCGATGCCGAGCTGTACCGGACGCGCGGCGAACTGTTGCGGCTGACCGGCAACGACGCGGGCGCCGAAGAGAACCTGCGCGCCGCGCTCGAGCGCGCGCAAGCGCAGCAGGCCAGGTCGTTCGAGCTGCGCGCGGCGACCAGCTTGGCAAGGCTCCTGACAGACAGTGGACGCACGGCGGACGCCCGCGCGGTGCTGGCGCCGGTGTACGAGTGGTTCTCGGAAGGGCACGACACGGCTGACCTCGTTTCTGCGCGGACGCTGCTGTCCGGGATTGGGTAAATGCGAATGGTGAACTTCGAAAAAAAACGGCCGTCGGAAGACGCCGACATCGCGGAGATCGTCAAGGACATTCTCACGGTTCAGGCACTTCATGCCGCGCAACAGGGCCGGCCCCTGGGTCGCGGCACCCACGCCAAGGGCGTCGGCGCGCGCGCCACCTTCGACGTGTTCGACCTCGCCAAGACGATGGGCGACCCCGCGCTCGCCGCCCGACTGGCCACGGGGCTCTACGCCAAGCCAGGCGTCTATTCCGCCACCGTCCGGTTCGCGAACGCGGACGGGCAGATCAATCGGGATACCAAGAAAGACGTGCGGGCGCTGTCGTTCGCGGCGCAGATTCCCGCGGGCGTCGTCGGCCCTGACGCGACACGGCAGGACTACTCGCTGAACAACGCCACTGTTTTTCCGCTCAACGACGCGCGGTCATTCGTCTCGTTCATGAAGCTCGCCGTCGCGAAGACGCGCAGTAAGTCGGGCCTCCTCCGGGCGCTCTGGTCGCTGTCGCTCAAGGATATCGTCGGGGTCCTGCGTACGGTACGTCTTGCGGCGAGCCAACAGCGTAAGCCGAGCAAGGCCTACCAGCAGGACCGCTACTGGAGCAACGTGCCGTTCCGGCATGGTGCGAGCGAGGCCGTGAAATACACGCTCATCCCGTCGCCAGGGAATCCTGGCCGCCCACTCCAGGACGGCCCGAACGTCCTGCGCGACGAACTCGTGCGGCACGTGAACGACGACGCGCAGATGAGCTCGTTTGATTTTGCCGTCCAGTTGCTCGACACCGAGCGCATGACCTACAGGGGCCGACGCCGCAGCGCCGACTTCTGGGTCGAGAATGCCAGCATCGACTGGAAGGAAGAGGAAGCCCCCTTCCACGTGATCGGCCGGCTCACCCTGGCGCCCAAGTCGGTCTTGACCGACGATGAGCTGGCGGCGATGTACATCGACGTTACCGAGAATTCGACTCCGGACACCCGGCCGCTGGGCAGCATCAACCGCACGCGATGGTTTGCTGAAGCGGCGGGTCGAAACGCCCGCATGGGCACCGGCACACCCGGGCAGGCGATCCTGCCCGTGAGCACCGCGCCCGCGGTGAGCGGCCCTCTCTCCGTGAGATCGGCTGTCAGGATCGTGGCCGCGACGGCCTTCGCGGCGCTGCTGGGTCTGTCGATGTACTCGTTCTACCTGGTCCACATCCAGGGTCCGGTGCTGGAGGCTGAACCTGTCGCCGAGGTCGTGAACCTCGACCAGGGATGGGGCGCCGATTTCGATTCGCACGACCGGCAAACTTTCTACTACACCGCCCAGGGCGCGGGCGTGAAGGGGATGCGGTACCGCTGGTTTGCGAACCTGGAGAACGCGTGGGGTAAACAACGTTTTGCCGACCCGGAGAATCTCCGCCGGTACGGGTTCCTCGTGGACAAGCCGACCGCGGCGAATCCAGACCAGCTGCCCGTCGGGTTCACCAAACATTTCGACCGGCAACTGAATGCCGAGATGCTCGACGTCACGTGTGCGGCGTGTCACACGGGCGAGATCCATGTCGAGCGAAACAAAAAGATCACCGCCATCCGCATCGACGGCGGACAGGCCCTGCATGCGTTCACGGCCCTGGCGCCCGGGCAGTTTGGCCCCACGATGATCGCCTCGATGGTCAGCACGGCGGCCAACCCGTTGAAGTTCCGACGATTTGCGCGCAAGGTGCTCGGCAACCCGTCCCTCGCCGACTATCGGCGGTTGCATGGCGAGTTGCGCGGCGTGATCGGGACGTTCGGGCAAGCGGGGTTCACGGAGTGGTGGAAGGGGCTCTCGCCGACGCACGAGAGCTTCGGCCGCACCGACGCGCTGGCGCGGATCGCCAACAC
Organism: Acidobacteriota bacterium; assembly: GCA_043759095.1. Taxonomy (GTDB): domain Bacteria; phylum Acidobacteriota; class Vicinamibacteria; order Vicinamibacterales; family CAVVIG01; genus CAVQFC01. Next base: position 9,742 of record JAYVMG010000398.1, read on the forward strand.
CGTGTTCGCAGAAAACCTCGACCCGGTGAACTACCGGGTGGGCGACGCGCCTGTCAGTTTTCCGCCGGTGTGGAATATCTGGAAGTTCGACTGGGTCCAGTACAACGCGTCGGTCAGCCAACCGATGGCCCGCAACATCGGAGAGTCGATGGGCGTGGGCGCCAGGTACGCGTTTGTAGACGGCAATGGCTTGCCCCTCCCCCACGAGGAGCGCTTCCGCTCGTCGGCGATGCTGGAGAACCTGGACACGATCGAGCGAACGCTGCGGAAGCTGCAGCCGCCGGTGTGGCCGGAACAGTACCTCGGCGTCGTCGAGCCGGCAAAAGCCGCAAGGGGAAAGGCGCTGTTCAACACACACTGCGTGGGGTGCCACGGCCCGTTCATCGCCGAGCCGGCGTTCAAGGCGGCCACCGCGCCACTCAAGGGTCCGGCCGATCCCCTGTGGCTGCTGAAAACCATTTGTGTCGTCGATATCGGGACTGACCCCAACTCGGCCATGAACTTTGTGTATCGGACGGTGGACCTGTCGAAGACCGGGATGACGGGCGACGAGTTGCGTCGGGTTGCGATCCCGGCACTCGAGAAATTGAAGGCGCGGCAAGTCCCGTATCTGAATGGCGCGATCGCCACCGTGAAGGCAAGGCTGGCGACATTGAAGCGAGGGGCCGCGTCCGCTACCGACGTTGCGAAGCTCGAAGAGGACCTCGCGTCTCTGCAAGGGATGCTGACGGCGATCGAGAAACCGCTGGACTCGATTGACCCCACCAAGGTGGCTGCAGGCGCAGCCCTCAGTTACCTCGGCACGATGATTCGCGAGAAGGCCTATCTGGATCAGGGCTTCACGATCAAGCAACAAGCTGAACTGGACGGCTTCGGCATGCTGGACACTCCGCAGGTGCTCGCTGCCTACAGACCGCGGCCTCTGGCGGGGACCTGGGCCACGCCCCCGTTCCTGCACAACGGCTCGGTGCCGACACTGTACGACTTGCTGTCACCGGCCGCCGAGCGTCCTAAGACATTTCGGGTGGGCAGCCGGAACTTCGACCCGGAGCACGTGGGGCTCGTGTCGACGGCGACCAACGGGGAGGTGTTCGACACGTCGCTGCCGGGCAACAGCAACAGAGGCCACGAGTTTGGCAACGGGTACGTCGAGTGGACCAAGGGCAGCCCCCCACAGAACGGCCTCATCGGGCCGCTGCTCTCAACGGCAGACCGGCTTGCGATCATCGAGCACCTGAAGGTGCGCAACGACGACCGCGACGGGTCCCAGGATCCCAACTACCCGGAATGGTCCTCTGGGTGCCAGCTGCCGGCCACGCCCGCATCAGGCACGGCCAACAAGCCCCGCTAGATGTTTAGTCTCACGGTGTGATTACAGATCCCTCCTGGAACATTGCCAGTAGGCGATCGCGCTGGCCACGGCGGTCGCCCCACCAAGCACCGCCATGTCAAGCGCCGAGTTCGCCCGGCCTTCGATGATTGCGGCGCCCTGGTAGAAATGGGATCAGCGGACGCCGGGCTGGCGGGTGCGGTCACGTCGAGCGATTTCATCCAGGCGCCCGCGATCGTAGTCACAATCGGCCCGTCACACTCATAGAACGCAGCCGGGGTGCGTGTGTGACCGGCGGACCTTCACCCTTCAACCCGACGGCCGGCGGCGTCTGGTAGCGCGACGCGCGTCTTCGGTCTACTATCGGTCCGATCATGAGGAGGTCACCATGGCTACACCGCGAACGCTGCTCCCTGCCCTTGGCGCCTGCGCCGTCTTTCTGCTGACGGCCTACGGTACCCCCGATTCACCCGCAACGATGTCGGCGCAGACCGCCGCGAAGGTGGGAAATCCCATCACCGGTGAGGGGCTGCCGAACCCGGCGCCGAAGGTGACCCGCAACTGGGGTCAGCTTCCCGCGGGGCGGAAGTGGGGCACGTCGGCTGGCATCGACATCGATCCGAAAGACGGAAATATCTGGGCGTACGAACGCTGCGGCGCGGGCACGGCCGGCGGCGGCCCCGTCGATTGCGACAACACCCCGCTCGATCCGATCTTCAAGTTCGACCGTCACACCGGCGCGGTGCTGGCCAACATCGGCAAGGGCGTCATGGTGACGCCGCACGGCATCCACGTGGATGCGCAGGGCAACGTGTGGATCGCGGACTTCGCGAACAACCAGGCCGGGACCAAGGGACAGCAGGTCCACAAGTTCAGCCCGAAGGGCGAAAAGCTCCTGAGCCTGGGCATCGCCGGCAAACCGGGCAATGCGGATGGCCAGTTCAACCAGCCCAACGACGTCGTCACCGGGCCCGATGGCAGCATCTACGTGGCTGACGGCCACGACGCCCAGGGGATGGTCACCGCCGCGGCAATCGCCGAGGGACTCAAGCGCGGCGCCACGTCGCGCATCAGCAAGTTCACGGCGGATGGCAAGTTCATCAAGTCGTGGGGAGCGATCGGCGTGAAGCACGGTGAGTTCCGTACGCCCCACGCGCTGATGTTCGACGCGAGGGGCCGCCTGTGGGTCGCGGATCGCGGCAACCACCGGATCGAGATCTTCGATCAGGACGGCAAGTACCTCGAGTCGCGCTACGCCTTCAGCCGTCCCAGCGGATTCTTCATCAAGGGCAACACGCTCTATGTCATCGACTCCGAGTCGGGTCCTCTGAACCACCCGAACTGGCGCGACGGCGTGCGCATCGGTCCGCTCAACGAAGATCGGGTCACCGCGTTCATCCCGCCCTTCGAGCGCGAGGACCGGGTGTACCAGGGCACGGCTGGCGAAGGCGTCGCCGTGGACGCAGACGGCAATGTCTACGCGGCGGAAGGGCCAAACTCACTGGCGCAGGCGGGCGGCGCGTTCACCAAGTACTCGGTGAAGTGAGTCAGTCTCGATGAACACCTATTCCAACTACGTCGCCGGCAAGGACGTGCCGGCGGCGGACGGCCGCACGTTCACCGCGTTCAATCCGACGACCGGCGGCGTGTGGGGCACGTTCGCGCTGGCGGGGCCGACCGAGGTCGATCGTGCCGTGAAAGCGGCGTCGGACGCGTTCCGTACCGGACCGTGGGGCGCGCTGTCGCCGACGCGGCGCGGGCGGCTGCTGATGAAGTGGGGCGAGGTGATCGCGGAACACGCCGATCGCATTGCCACGATCGAAACGGAGCAGAACGGCAAGCTGTTCGCCGAGATGCGCGCGCAGGCGCGGATCGCGCAGGACTGGCTGTATTACTTCGGCGGCCTCGCCGACAAGATCGAGGGCGCCGTCATCCCGCTCGATCGCCAGAGCATCTTCAACTACACGCTGCGCGAGCCGCTCGGCGTGGTCGCCGTCATCACGCCGTGGAACTCGCCGACCTTCATCGCGATCATGTCGCTGGCGCCGGCGCTCGCGGCCGGCAACACGATCGTGCTCAAGCCGTCGGAGATCACCTCGGCGTCCGCGATCGAACTGGCGCGCCTCGCCGAGCTCGCCGGCATTCCCCCCGGCGTCATCAACGTCGTCACCGGCTTCCGCGAGACGGGTGAGGCGTTGGTGGATCATCCGTTGGTCGCCAAGGTGTCGTTTACCGGCAGCGTGGGTGCGGGCCGTGCGATCGCGGCGCGGGCGGGACAGCGGCTGGTCAGTTGCATGCTCGAGCTCGGCGGCAAGAGCCCGAACATCGTGTTCGACGATGCGGACCTGGATCAGGCGGAGGCGGGAGTACTGGCAGGGATTTTCGCGGCGGCGGGGCAGACCTGCGTCGCCGGATCGCGCGCATACATTCACGAGTCGATCTACGACGCATTTGTCGACCGGCTCGTGCGGCGCGCGCAGCAGATCACGATCGGCGATCCGCTCCTCGCGACGACGCAGATGGGGCCGGTTGCGACGAAGATGCAGCTCGAGAAGGATGAGTCGATGGTGCAGCGCGCGGTGACCGAGGGCGCGAAGGTACTGTGCGGCGGCGCGCGTTCGGCGATCGCCGAGTTTCCGGGCGGCTACTTCTATCAGCCGACGATCGTGCATCAGCTGACGAAGGACAACTTCCTGATGCGCAACGAAGTCTTCGGCCCGGTGCTGGCGGTCACGCCGTTCAAGGACGAAGCGGAAGTGCTCGCGCTCGCTAACGACACCGAGTTCGGGCTCGCGGCCGGCGTCTGGACGCACGACATCCGCCGCGCGCACAAAATGGCGCGCGCGCTCGAGTCGGGCACCGTGTGGGTGAACACCTATCGCGCGCTGACGTTCAACTCGCCGTTCGGCGGCTACAAGGCGAGCGGGATCGGCCGGCAGAACGGGATCGAAGCGGTCTACCAGTACCTGCAGACGAAAAGCGTCTGGTGCGAGCTCGGTGATGAAGTCCAGGATCCGTTCATCATGAAAGTCTGATCTGGAGCTCGGCCACGAAAACACGAAGAGACGAACGCAGGGTCGCGCTACGAAGTTCTTCACATTCCGGCGCCCCCGCGAATATCGGCCATTGGACCTCGCATGCACAGCGAGGTCGACATCGCGGTCGATTCAGCGACACGCAAGGCTGAAGCCTTGCGCCACATCCTGTTTCGTTCTCGTGGCCCGTCTCGCGCTGCGGGTTCTGCGTTGATCGTCGTGATAGATATACTGTCCGTCGTCTTTTCATCCTGCGGGGAGTCACCATGCCTACTATCCGACTGAGTCCTATCTGCGCGACGCTGATCCTGGGCGTCGCCGCGCTGACCGTTTCCGAGTCGCGCATCCACGGCCAGGCCGCGCGCGCCGCGGCGCCGGCCGCAGGGCTGACATTCAAAGTGGATCCGTCGTGGCCGCTCGAGATGCCCAACCACTGGATCATGGGCGCAGTCACCGGCGTGTTTGTCGACGCCAAACAACACGTGTGGGTCACGCACCTGCCCGAGGTGCTCACCGAAGAAGAGCTCTACGAGCAGCAGACGCCGCCGATGGGCACCTGCTGCAAGGCGGCGCCGCCCGTGCTCGAGTTCGACCAGCAGGGCAAGCTGGTGCAGGGCTGGGGCCAGGGCTCGATGACCGACTTCACCGACTGGCCGCGCGAGCCGCACGGCATTTTCGTCGACCACAACGACTTCGTGTGGGTCGGCAGCTACAACCGTCATCGCGTGATGAAGTTCACGCGCGACGGCAAGCACGTGATGACGCTCGGCCAGTACGAGAAGACCAACGGCAGCGCCGACACGACGCTGCTCGGCGGACCGTCGGGGATCTGGGTGGATCCGAAAAACAACGAGGTCTACATCTCCGACGGCTACCGCAACCACCGCATCATCGTGTTCGACGGCGCCACCGGCACATACCTGCGGCACTGGGGCGCGTACGGCAACGTCCCCGACGACACCGAGAAGTTCGATCCGAAGACGATGGTGACGGGGGCGCTGCCGAAGCAGTTCTCGACCCCGCACGGCATCACCGGATCCACGGACGGGAAGATCTACGTCGCCGATCGTCGGGGCAACCGCATCCAGGTGTTCGATCACGCCGGCAAGTTCCTGGCGGAGAAGGTCATTGCGCCGGCGACGCTATCGTCGGGGTCTGCGTTTGTGCCGGTGCTGTCGCCAGACGCGCAGCAGCAGTGGCTGTACGTCGCCGACGGTACGAATCACAAAGTGTGGATTCTCCGCCGATCGGATCTCCAAGTCGTCGGTGAATTCGGACGCGGCGGACGCCAGGTCGGACAGTTCCTGCGGCCGCACGGGATGAGCATCGACAACCAGGGCAACCTCTACGTCGGCGAAGCCACCACCGGGCGCCGCGTGCAGAAGTTCGCGCTGCAGCGTTGAGCTGGCTCACTTGGCATCAGCGTTGCTGATGTCCAGTGCATGGGTACAATCCTTCTCGTTATTCTGATCCTGATGCTTCTCGGTGCCGTTCCCGCGTGGCCGCACAGCCGCAGCTGGGGCTACGCGCCCAGCGGTGGCCTCGGCCTCGTGGTCGTGATTCTGCTGATTCTGGTACTGACCGGACGACTGTAGCGGATTACGGCGCAGTCGGCTTCGAGCGGGCGGGAATCACGTTCAGCGTGATGCGTATTGATGACGCGCGCGCGGTCGCCGGTGCGGCGCCGGGCGTGGCGGTGAACGCTGAGGAGAGCATGTCAGGGTCATCGAGGTTCGCGGTCACCTCGACGCGTGTGCCGCGCGGCAGCAGCAGGGGCTTCTCGAACCAGTAGCGGCGATCCCAGTCGGCGCGTGTGTTGAGCCGAATCATCGGCACGCGCGATCCGTCGGGTTTCACCGCTTCCACCTGCAGCGTGATGTTGCCCGGCGCCTGATCGGGGCTGAGCGCGACGGCCTGCAGATCCTCGGCGAGGGTGTGGCTGAACGTCATCGTCCGCGCCGCGCTGCCGGACGCGGCCGCCGCCGAGTCGGTTGTGGACGAGATCGGCACGGCGAGGAGTTCCTGGCTGGCCGCCGACGAGAAGTACAACCCGACGGTGCTCCGATCGGCCAGCGGCTTCCCTTCGAATTGCCACGTTTTCTTGTAGTGGATGCGAACGCTGAGTTGTGCGCCGGCCGGCAAACGGAACGCGACGCCGTCGCTCTGCGCCGAATCCTGCCCCGGTAACCAGCGTGCAAGGACGCGTTCCGGAGCCGGTGTGGCGCCGGTTGATGGGGTCGCGCCCTTCACGGAGATCGTCGCGCTGCGGACGAACGACGGATTGCCAGGGAGCAGATCGACCGCTCGGACCCAGCGCGCCTCGGTCGTGCCGGTGGCCAGCGTGAACTCCTGCCAGTCTTCCATCGTGTCGGCGGCGATGGTGAACGCCGTCGGCATTTTCAGCGCCAGGTCCGGCGCGCCAAGCGTCCAGTCATTCTTGAGTTCGATCGCGGGTAGTTTCTGATCCAGTGCCCCGCGCGGATTGCCGCCTGTGGCCCACGTCAGGATGACGTCGAGCTCCTTCGGCGACAGCGCATGCGCGCGCTTGAACTCGCCGTAACCCTCGTCCGCGTTCCACGGCGGCATGTGCGCCGCGACCAGTTCCGCCCGAATCGATTCCGCCCACGGAAACGCATCGTCGTACGTCATCAACGACATGGGCGCGACGCCGCCCGGTACGTGGCAGCTGGAGCACCGATCCCGCAGGATCGGAAACACATCGTCGTTGTAGGTGTATTTCGACGTGATCGCCTTATGCGCCTCGCCGCGCTGAACGGCAGCCGCGATACCGAGCACAACGAGCGCGAACGCCACGGTGATGCGAGCGACCTTTTTTGTCATTGGGGAAACGCCGACTGAATGTCTTTCGAGGCTTCGACGAACTTGGCGTAGGCCTCGGAGATCTGCTGTTTGTTCCCGATGTCGCCGAAGGCGTCGAGCAGATAGGCCGAGCGCACGAGTCTGGAGATCGCGGGTTCGGCGATTTTGCGGCGTTCGAGCGTCAGATCGCTCTTGTGATCGTCGAGCGCGAGCGCGAGATCCTTGGCCTGGAAGGCCGGTACGTAGATCGCCGCGAAGATGCCTTTGTCGATCAGCGAGCCGACCTGCTCGGTCCGCGCCTTGAGCTGCGCCAGAATCTCCGGCACCGTTTCCGGAATCGGCAGCGGCACCAACGCGGGATCGATACCGAGCGACGAGTCCGGAGCGATGAGCGTTGCGGCGGCGGCCGGTGCCGACGGGATTGGCGCCGGCGCCGCGTTCGTCATCGTGGCGGCCGGGGCCGTGTGCGGTTCCTTCGAGTACGCCGGGAACGTGAAATCGAACCGGTTGTCCTTCCCGTCCGGCGTGAATGCCACCTTCGCGTACATCTCCACTGGGAACGGGAGCTTCCCGATCGTCGCCTGCAGAGACGCACCGCTGCGCACGAGCGAGTAGAGCGTGTCCTTGCCTGTCCGCGAATTCCTCACGTTCAGCGTCGCCTTGAAGCTCCGCATGTTGGCCAGCTTCTGCGGTTTCGTAAACTCGTCGTAGAAGTACATCCGGAACGCGCCGTTCGACAGGTACGCGCCTTCAAGATGATGGGTGTTGTCCGCAGCCATGAAGAACAGGCCGCCGTGTTGCGGATTGTGATTGCCGTGGGCGCGCAGCGCGGTGTGCTTTTCCTTCGGCGAGCCGTCCGGGCACACGCCTGGAGACGCCGATTCGTCCGTGCCGCCGGCGCACGTCCACGTGAGCGCGACAGTCATTTGAACCAGCGCGGTGCCGTCGATCGGACAGCGGCCCGGCGCGTCTTTGATGACGGCCAGCGGCTTGGTCGCGCATGTCCACACCGAATCCAGGCGGACCGGCGCGAGGTCCATCTTGCAGATCGGGCAGATGTCGCCTGTGTTCCCGAACTCTTCGGGATGCATCGGGCACGCGTACGACAGCGGCGGCAGTTTTTCCGCCTGCGGCGGCACGGCCGGCTTCGCGGTCTGCGGCGCGGCGGCCGGGTTCACGGCCAGCGCGATGGCGAAGATCAGGGCGACGGATCCTGCGGCTCTCATTGGGTGACTGCTTATGTTATACACCCACGCATGGCTCGTTCGATCGTCTTCACGCTTGTTCTGGCGGTCGCGTTGGCGGCCGGGTTCAGCGGCCGTCCTTCGGCCCAATCATCCGGCGTCGACGCGGCATTCGCGGCGTTCTGGACCGCGTCCTCGCCAGACGCGGCAGCGAACCTGACAGAGCCGATCGCGCGCACCGGCGTCACCTTCGACGAAGCGTGGCGCCGTCTGCAGCGCGGCCGGCCGTACGCCGCGCGCGAGACCGGCGTCCAGCGCCTGCAGAACCGCACAGCGGATGGCATCGAGCATGTCTACGCCGTCACCGTGCCCGATGGCTACGATCCCGCACGCACGTATCAGGTCCGCATTCAGCTGCACGGCGGCGTCGGCGGACGCGCGACCAACGCGCAGGTCGGTAACGGCACCGTCGGCGCGCTCACGGGCGCGGAGCAGATCTACGTCGTGCCATACGCGTGGGCGGAGCAGCCCTGGTGGGGCAACGATCAGGTGCTGAATCTTGCGGCGATCGTCGACAGCGTGAAACGCCTCTACAACGTCGATGAAAACCGCGTCGTCCTCTCCGGTGTCTCGGATGGCGGCACGGGCGCGTACTTCGTCGCGATGCGCGAGACGACGCCGTTTGCGAGCTTCCTGCCGCTGAACGGCTACATCCTCGTTCTCGCACTTCGCGACATCGATGACGGGCTGATCTTCGCGAACAATCTGCGCAACAAGCCGATCTTTGCCGTGAACGGCGGACGCGATCCGCTGTACCCCACGCGCGTGGTCGATCCGACCATCGCGCACATGCAACGCGGGGGCGTGTCGGTGGACTACCGCCCGCAGCCGAACGCCGCGCATAACACCGCGTGGTGGCCCGACGTGAAGGACACCTACGAAGCGTTCGTGCGCGAGCATCCCCGGACGCCGCTGCCGGACACGCTGACGTGGGAGATGGGGAACAGCGCCGGCTTCAACCGCGCGCACTGGCTCATCATCGACAAACTCGGCGTCTCGAAGAGCGACACGAAGGCGCTCGCAGACCTGAACGACATGGCCATGCCGCCGTCAGCGGACTTCGGCGCGCAGAGCAGCGGCAAACGCATCAACCGCGTCATGCCCGGGTCGAACGCGGATCGCATCGGCCTGAAACCGGGCGACGTCCTGGTGCGTGTGAACGATCAGTCGGCGTCCGCGTCCACGGACGTGGCCGACGCGCTCGACGATATGCCGCCGGGATCGACGATCACGCTGCTGGTTGCGCGGGACAACGCGCCGGTGGAGTTGACGGGGATCTACCAGCCGCAGATCGTCGAGAGTCCGCCGAAGCATTTGTTCGCGCGCGGCGGCGGTTCAGGCCGCGTCGATGTGGTGCGGGCAGGGAATGTCGTGACCGTGACGCCGCGCGGCGTGACAGCGTTCACGCTGCTGCTGTCGCCGGATCAGTTCGATTTCGCCAAGCCGGTGAAGGTGGTGGCGAACGGGCGGACGGTGTTCGACGGGAAGGTCGAGAAGAACGTGCGGACACTGCTGAAATACGCCGCGTCAGACAACGACCGCACGATGCTCTTCGGCGCCGAACTGCACCTCACGCTCGACTAGCGCTCGATGATCGCGACGCCCCACGGGCGATTCCCGACCGCGATCTTCTTGACGATCGTCTTCGCGACCAGATCCACCATTGACACATCGTTCGACGGTCCGTTGGCGGTGTA